>NZ_CP136925.1:550000-850000 GCF_037126245.1 Mangrovimonas cancribranchiae | reverse complement strand
AACGAAACATTGGTTTTCAATTTTAATTTCCTTAAATCTTCATTGATTATTATTTGTTCATTCTTACTTATATTCCCAACCCAAATAAATCTAATTTCAACATCAGGATAATGTTGTTTTATATAACGGGCCACTTGAATAAACATATCATGCCCCTTACGCCAATGCACAGCTCCAGAGGCTCCGACAGTAAATAGCTTTTTAGAAGTTGTATTAGATGAAATCACATCTACATTCGAACACTCATAAACAACGTCAACCTTTCTTTTATCAATCACCCATTCTTCACAAATATTAGCTTTAACCAGCTTAGAAGGCACAATCATTTTGTTTATAGCTTTAGCATAATCCTCAATATTTGGCAACAGTTGTTTTATAATGACATTAAGTTCGTGTATGTGAGCAATCCATTTACTTTTAGGACTTAAGCTTACAATTGAATTAGCTAAAGGTATTGTTACAACCGTATTAGAATATATAACATCGTATCGCTTTAAAGCCAAATTATTCAATAGCAGTTTTTTTCTATCGGTAGGATTATAAAATTTAAAGAGAACTCTTTTAAATAACGATGGCTTTTCTGGTTTAATAAACACCTGATAATCATAAAACTCATCGCAATTTGCTTTAAATTCCTTTATTAACCCACCACTTTTAAGCGCTAACACATCAACCATTACTTGTGGGTGGTGTTGTTTAAGCCAACGCAACAAATGCAATAGCACCATGGGAGCTCCTGTGCGTGACGTGTCGTGAGTAATTAATAAAAGTTTCATACCAATAGCGCCTTTAGTTTTTTAGAAAATGTGTTTACAGGATCCTCTGTTATAACGTCATATAATTTGGCACGACTAAGTTTTCCTATTTCATCCCAAGTGTTTCGTTTTTCCCAAGCACGCTCCAAGGCATCATCTACAAGTGGCACAGTGGCTGCTAGAGCTAAAAACCCCGTTATATTATCATCTATTAATTCTGGAGCACCACCTACAGCCGTGCTTATTACCATACGTCCGTATGACATAGCCTCTAGCATAGCTAAACTTTGTCCCTCCATGCGTGAAGGCATAATACACCCTTGATTGACACGCCAAATATCTTCTTTATCTGCTACAAAACCGTTAAAAATAACCTGTTGTGTTAACCCATACATTTCTACAAGGCGTTTAATATGCTCCTCATTATGTCCAGAACCGTACAAATTTACAACCAATTCTCGCTGTTTCCATTTGTCTTGAGATAGTACTTTTAGTAAAACATCATGCCCCTTGTGTAAACTATTATAAGCACCCACTAATGCTAAACAAAAGCCAGAACTATTCTTATTTTTAAAAGGCAATTGTTTGGCTTCAAAGTTAAAGGGATTGTTTATCTGTTCTATGTTTTCAAAATTATGAGCAAATTGTAATTTCAACTTTTCTGTATTATCCTTTGATAGTGTATATAGTTTCCTAGCTTTCAAAAGAGTCTCTTTAAACCTATTTATAGGCTCATCTTTACAACCTCTTAAATCGGTTACTAACTGATAAACCAATACAAATGGAATATTGTTTTTTTCTAAATAATCAGTATAGTAAAATAATTTTGTGTCTAAATGATTACCTAAAGATATAACTACTAGATCTAAAGATTCAAGACCTTTCCGGTCTAAATCATGTTTTACTTTAGGCTTAATTCTAAATAATTTCTTCTTTATTTTCTCTTTAAATGATAAAGTACAATGTCCTTTATAAAATACCTTAACCCCATTTTGCTTTAATAGTTTAATAGGTTGTGGTTTCTCTGGCCACCACTTAACAAGTACATTTACATCGCTACTACTATGTAATTCCAGACTAGTCTTAGACCATAATTCTTCGCTGCCACCCCATGGCACATGATCATTTATCGATATAAATAACATCCGTTTCATTTAATATTATTTGTTATAAAACTATACAAGTTTTCTATACTACCAAAAGGCATAAACGACTCCATAAACTTTATTTGACCTTTCATCATGACTTCAAAATCTTCCTCAGACAAAACCAAAGAACGCTCTAAACTTTTATATAATTCACTTGGGGCAAATCCTGGCAAAGCAGCATGATAAGTCACCAAAGGTAACACAGGGTTGCTTTTTGAAAAATGTGCATGAACACAAGGTTTAAAACTCCTTATCGCCTCTATACCAGCCGTGGTGTCTTCTGTTATAACCACACTAACTTGTTCTATTATTTTATCTAAAGAATCGTTTAATAGTGTAACACGAGAAGAAACATTAGACATAGCTATTACATTTTTATAGCCCTGAACATAATCTCTA
The DNA here is from genome assembly GCF_037126245.1 of Mangrovimonas cancribranchiae. Lineage (NCBI taxonomy): Bacteria > Pseudomonadati > Bacteroidota > Flavobacteriia > Flavobacteriales > Flavobacteriaceae > Mangrovimonas > Mangrovimonas cancribranchiae. Next base: position 847,698 of record NZ_CP136925.1, on the reverse strand, counting down.
GGATGTGGTTTAATTATCAATTGTAAATTAGGATGTTCTTCTAAAAAAGTCAATATCGTTTTTAAAATCATTGCTCCTTCTTTATAATGTCTTGAAGGTGCATAACATTTTTGACTGCTATGAGGTCGTGTTACAAACAATAAGGTATCTTGATTTACATCGGTGTTGTTGCGTTTTATTTTATCTAAAAATACATTACCTATTGGGTGTATTTTTTTTGGTGAAAATTGCGATGTTTTAACATAGGCTTCCTTCCTCTTTGCACTCCATACAGCCACATAATCAGCAAAACAATCATCATAATAATAGTGCTCGCAATCTAAACCATGTTGGTATGTAAAGGTTGGTATTCCTAAAGCTTTGGCTGCTAACACGTAATTAATATAAGGCGGATGATTATCTGAATGCACATACAAAGCTTTAGGGGTGTAATGCTTAAGTTCCTCTTCTGCTAAACAACTTATAGCAACACAGCCTAAAACCTGCTTTTTTAACAACTTTTTATCCTCAGGAAGCAACGCTACATTCATTGAGATCAGCCCCTCTAAAACAGCATCGCTTATTTCTTTTCCCCATTTAGTGTCTTCATGGTATGCAACCCTAGCTATTACATGCTTTTTATCCAATAGAGGCGTTATTTCCTTGCTAAGCACAGTATACTTGTGCTGACTTAAAATATGGTTTACCAATTTAGTGGTATGTGGCACGTGGTAAGGTATAAAAATACTTTTTTTTAATTTAAACCACGGCTTTTTATAATTCCCCTTAGAGTGTAATGGCGCATAATGATACGTGTTATTTTCATTTAATTCCTTCTTGTAAACTTCTACCTCTCCATAATCTATACCATGCTGTATCCGTAACGCACGCCCTACCTTATCCCACAAATAAAACCGGATAATCAAGCTATAGTCTATTCCTTTATGTACTGGGTTAAAGTTTATGGCTTTATACCAGTTACAAACAACATCGTAGGCGTGTTTATCTAAGTCTTTCATACCAGTTTTCATTGGTTTCATAACCATATTGCAACAATATTTCTCCTGCTATGTCATGAAACAATTTGCCATCGGTGTAGGTAAAATACTGTTTCCAATCGCCAGACACGCCTTTTCGTACATGAGCATTGGCTTTGGCTTCGCCTTGTTTACGACCTTGGCTCATGGTTTTAAATTGACCCGCCGACAAACAAGCCGCTAAACTTTTCTTAGTGGTTTTTACCTGAAAAAAACCAAAACATTCCTCTAATACCTTGGTTGTATCTGTTAGCATAGCCTCGTAAGTAACTGTATGCACTTTATGATGTTGTTTGGCCTTATCTATGGTTTGTAAGGGTTGTTGCCACTCGTTAGCCCATTGTTCTATTTCTTTATCCTGAAAAAAGCGTTTTGGGCGTTCGCCCTTACCATGTATAAAATAATCGCGTCGTTGCCGTTCAAAAGGGGTTAAGGCTTTATTGGCTGGCTGTTTGTTAAACCAATGAAACACACCACTGGTTAGTACATCGCGCCCATCGCGCACCAAATACAACACTTTAGCCTTTGGAAAATACGTAGTAAGTTGCGATACTACCTGAGCCGACGTATTTAAATAGGGCGTTATTTTATCGACCACCACAGGCTTACCAAGAGTTTCTTGTTCGGCTTGTAACAAGGCTTTTATAAAGTTTTGCGTGAGTTTTTTTTGTTGGCTTTTAGGATACCCATGGTGCAACAACATACTTTGCACATACTTATCTAAGGTAACGCGTAAGCGTGGGGCTTGGGCGCCATCGTCTAAAACCATATCGGCATAATTACCAAACAACCTACGCTCTACACACGCCAGCTTAGGGTGGGCATTGTACATGGTTTGTAACCATGTACTTCCCGAACGTGGCGCGGAGATTAGGAAATGTGATGCTATTTTATTTTTTAAAATCATAGTATCATTAATCAAAAGTATTTAAAGCCATTTTTTTAGCTTTCTCTATTTTTGATGAAAGTTTGGTTTGCAAAAATGTATAGTTACTTAACAAATAACTTATTTGGCTTTCCATATCTAAATTAAAATTGTATTCATAATCTAATAACTCCAATACCCCCTCAATCTTCCATGTATTAGATTTATGTGCTATAAATGGTTTGGCTGCCAATAAACTTAATATATTTAAATGATGCCTTCCAGACACTACAAACTTAGCCTTGTCTATTACAGCTAAAATTTGAGAGAAAGAAACGTCACCATAATCCAAACAAGCAATATTTTCTTCTTGTAATTGCTTTAAATCATTATAATCATTAAGCCCTAAGGGTAAATACAAAGGAATTAAATCAAATGAAGAAATAACCCTAGCTTGTTCAATTAAATCAATATTTTTTACATTACTACCCGTAAACAAACAGAAGGGTTCTTTAGGCAAATTATTATCTAAAACTTCGTTGTCATTTAAAAATGTAGCTGAAACGGCAGTATCAAAGGCCAGTGTTGGATTTACACCCATTGTTTTTAAATAATCAAAGCTACGTTGTTCCCTTACTGCTATTTTCTTTGCTCCTCGAAAAGCATGTTTTAAAATAGCTTCATTCTCACTTTCAACAGATACATTTGTCCAGTAAACCGGCTTACCTAACTGTACTGCAAAAGCACCAATGGCTAGCATTTGATGTCCCAAAAGACTATTGTGATGAATCGTTCCCTCAACGTTTATGGTAACAATATCTGAATTTAATAGGGTGAGTTTTAAAAAAGTATCCTTCTCACTTAGTGCTTTCACTCCCTCAAGCCACATATCATAAGACCTATCTTTAGCTACACAAAATTGCTCTTGTTTTTTAAAAAAGTTTTTTCTAACTGTTGTTTTGTTCACAGTCATTAAAGCATCATTAAAATGCTGCGATAAGTACCTATGTGATATATGCTGAATAAGTACATTCTCTCCAAAAGATTTTCTAATTAAGTTGTCTAAACCATTGCTTAGCGCTTTACAACCTATATGTATTTCATCTTTTGTACTACCAAAAACAGTAATTTTACTCTTCAAGAATTAAAATTTATAATTAAAATAATTTAAATCGTCAAGAAACTTTTTTTCTACAATGTTTCGACTATAATTACTATAAAATTGTTTATAAGATTCTCTTGATTTTGAAACATTTAATTTTTTCAAATTAAAATCTAAACCTATTTTGTTTTGTATTTTTTTAATCGAATTATCTAGATCTTCATACCTCCCTATATAATCTAAACAAATAAATCCTTTATTATCTTTAACAAAATCTAATTGCAACCTTGTGGAGTGTAAATTAGAGACCCAACTATGGGGATTATTTAATTCGTTTATAAACTCATCAAAACTATTTACATTAAGAATCTCTTCTCTAACTTTATACTTGTTAAGATAATCATATAAAGACACCATTCTTTCATATGGATTTCTGACAATCGCAAACTTAAAATAATTTAAAAAACCATATCCTTTAATGAGTTTATCTAAGAATTTTGCATTCTCTTTAATTGATATCAAATCATTAAAAGTCTGGTGTTTAGTATTATCGGAGACTGCCCAATGTTTTTCTTCTTGAGTTGCTACCTTCAATGACTCAGAAATACTTGTACCGGCATTTTTAGGTATGTGTATAAAGATAAACTTGTATTTGTTTGATATAATCATTTTTTCAATTCCAATTAGCATTTAAAATTATTGGCGCATAGCTTTCGTTTTTCTCTCCAACAACAATTATATCAACAAAATATAAAATTCTTCCTACTACAATCCTTTCCCTTTCTTCACTTGAAGTAATGTTTAAAGTCAACGAATAAACACCAGAAGCTAAAATTAGTTTGTCAATTTTAATATTAAAAATTGACCTATTTTCTTTTATCATTTTTTTGCTCACAAATGTTTTTGAAGATACTGCTATAGCCCTTTGAGATTTATCTGATATAACAAGTGAAAACTTTATGTTCTCCTTTAAATCAATATTCAAAAATGATATATCAAATGAAATAATTAATGACTCATTATATTCTAGATTAAATGTATTATCTGCTACTTCACTATCTAATAAAGTATTGTTCAAATTTATTTGGTTCACTTTAATTTTATCTCCAACTATTAAAGACTGTTGTAAACCAGTAAACATTTGATCGTACTCTTGAATCCCTTTCGAAACATCTTCAGTATATATTTCAACATTACCTTTATGCATCAATAAAGCATTTGTACATATCCTAGCGATTTGCTGCATGGAATGAGACACAAATATTATAGCTGATTTTGTCGAAAGTTCACTTATCTTATTATAACATTTAATTTTAAAACCTGTATCCCCCACCGCCAATACCTCATCAATAATGAGCACATCGGGTTCCATTTGTGCGGCTACGGCAAAACCCAAACGTACTTTCATCCCACTACTATAATGCTGTACCGGCATATCGATAAACTCGCGTATTTCGGCAAAGTCTATTATGGCTTCTACTTTTTCATCTATTTCTTTACGGCTAAACCCTAAAATAGCGCCGTTATTATAAATGTTTTCGCGCCCGCTCAAAATCGGATTAAAGCCAGCGCCCAATTCTATTAAGGCCCCAACCTTACCTTTTATGGTTATTTTGCCTGCATCAGGGTTTATCAACCCGTTTAGCATTTTAAGCAGGGTACTTTTACCGGCCCCATTATGGCCTATAAGCCCTAAACATTCCCCACGGCGCAGCTCGAAACTTACATCTTTTACTGCCCAGAATTCCTTGGGGCGTAGCTCGCGCTCGTGTTGGTTACCCTGTACCCCACTTACCAAATCCTTTACCCCATACCATAAGCTAGTCTTAAGGTCTTTGCAAAACTTTTTGCTGAGGCCTTCAACCTTTACAAGGATGTCGTTGTTGGGTTGTATGTTATGTTCTTGTTCCGTCATTTATTCTAGATTCTTCGCTAACGCTCTGAATGACAAACACCATGTCATGCAGAAGGAGGTTATGTAATAACCGACTGAAGCATCTCTATTTTAATTCAACTTATTATGTTTTAGATTCATCACTTCGCTATGTTCGTTCTGAATGACAATTTACTGCTTCTTTTGCTTAGGTCTTCTACTTTTACGAGGACATCGTTGTTAGGTTGTATGTTATGTTCTTGTTCCGTCATTTATTCTAGATTCTTCGCTAACGCTCTGAATGACAAACACCATGTCATGCAGAAGGAGGTTATGCAATAACCGACTGAAGCATCTCTATTTTAATTCAACTTATTATGTTTTAGATTCATCACTTCGCTATGTTCGTTCTGAATGACAATTTACTGCTTCTTTTGCTTAGGTCTTCTACTTTTACGAGGACATCGTTGTTAGGTTGTATGTTATGTTCTTGTTCCGTCATTTATTCTAGATTCTTCGCTAACGCTCTGAATGACAAACACCATGTCATGCAGAGGGAGGTTATGTAATAACCGACTGAAGCATCTTTGTTTTAATTCAACTTATTATGTTTTAAACTCATCACTTCGCTATGCGCGTTCTGAATGACATTTTGCCTTTTTATTTTACTGTTTCTTTTATTAGGTTTTCCTCCTTTACAAGGACGTCGTTGTTGGGTTGTATGTTATGTTCTTGTTCCGTCATTTATTCTAGATTCTTCGCTAACGCTCTGAATGACAAACACCATGTCATGCAGAGGGAGGTTATGCAATAACCGACTGAAGCATCTCTATTTTAATTCTACTTATAATGTTTTAGATTCATCACTTCGCTATGCTCGTTCTGAATGACATTTTGCCTTTTTATTTTACTGTTTCTTTTATTAGGTTTTCCACTTTTACGAGGACATCGTTGTTAGGTTGTATATTATGTTCTTGTTCTATCATTTATTTTAGATTCTTCGTTTCACTCAGAATGACAAGCAACCTGTCATGCAGAAGGAGGTTATGCAATAACCGACTGAAGCATCTCTATTTTAATTCTACTTATAATGTTTTAGATTCATCACTTCGCTATGCGCGTTCTGAATGACATTTTGCCTTTTTATTTTACTGTTTCTTTTATTAGGTTTTCCACCTTTACAAGAACGTCGTTGTTGGGTTGTATGTTATGTTCTTGTTCCGTCATTTATTCTAGATTCTTCGCTAACGCTCTGAATGACAAACACCATGTCATGCAGAAGGAGGTTATGCAATAACCGACTGAAGCATCTTTGTTTTAATTCAACTTATTATGTTTTAGATTCATCACTTCGCTATGTTCGTTCTGAATGACATTTTGCCTTTCTATTTTACTGTTTCTTTTATTAGGTTTTCCACCTTTACAAGGACATCGTTGTTAGGTTGTATATTATGTTCTTGTTCCGTCATTTATTCTAGATTCTTCGCTAACGCTCTGAATGACAAGCAACCTGTCATGCAGAAGGAGGCTATGCAATAACCGACTGAAGCATCTCTATTTTAATTCTACTTATAATGTTTTAGATTCATCACTTCGCTATGCTCGTTCTGAATGACATTTTGCCTTTCTATTTTACTGTTTCTTTTATTAGGTTTTCCACCTTTACAAGGACATCGTTGTTAGGTTGTATGTTATGTTCTTGTTCCGTCATTTATTCTAGATTCTTCGCTAACGCTCTGAATGACAAACACCATGTCATGCAGAAGGAGGTTATGCAATAACCGACTGAAGCATCTCTATTTTAATTCAACTTATTATGTTTTAGATTCATCACTTCACTATGCGCGTTCTGAATGACATTTTGCCTTTCTATTTTACTATTTCTTTTATTAGGTTTTCCACCTTTACAAGGACGTCGTTGTTGGGTGGTATGTTACCTGCATTTGTACTCAATGTCTTATTTTAGGTGCTTTGTTTTTACTCGTGAACGGAAACCGAATGGTTTTTTTCAACTACTCACGTCTCACTACTCACTACTCACATCTCACTACTCGCGTCTACGCACTCATTCGCTCCACAATAATAGGAATAGACAACCTATAAAACACTAAACCTAAACACAATAATGGCACACAAACCAATAATAATCCTATATAATAGGGTAAAAACTGTAAAGGTTGCCCTAAAGCCAGATCTCTAGCGGTGACAATAACAGGGGTAAACGGATTCCACAACATAAGCGTTCTCATAATACCGTCTTTAGGAATAGCATACACCACAGGTGTAACATACATTAAAAAACCTAATCCAAACCCTATAAATCGGCTAACATCTTTATACAACATCCCCAAGGGCGTTATAAACAACCCTAGGGTAATCCCAAAAAACACCGCAGCAAATAACGCAAACGGTAAGAGTAATAAGCTCCAATGAAACCCGACACCAAACACAAAAATAAACACCACCAGTAAGAGTACCTTTATCGCACTATTAAACAGCAACTTAAAAATACCCGACACCACTAAAGCTTCTTTAGGAAAATTAATCTTAGTTAAAATAGACTTTGCCGCATTGGTACTAGACATTGGCGTGTTGATCGATTCTTTAATAATAGACCACAACAAGGTTCCAGAAAAAGCATACACAGGGTATGGCACACCGGTATCGGTTAGCCTAATGGTGCCTGTGCTATTTAGAAATATCCAAACAAATGCCGTAGTTAATGGTGTAATAAATGCCCATAGAATACCAAAATACGATTGCCTGTATTGCGCTTTGATATCGCGAACTGCTAATTGTGTTGCCAAAAAACGAGACGATATAATATCGATTAACGAAGCCCGCAACAACCTACCAAACCGTAGGGTGTTTTCTTTTTGGTACACGCGTGTTTCTAAACTCATTTAATTGGTAACGTTATTCCTAAGGGCTAAGATAACAATTGCTACAACAAACCAAAACTTACTATTAAAAAATCAAGATTTCGTAACAAGTGGGTAATTTGTAAGAGATACTGAAATGAATTCAGTATAACACAAAGAATCCCATTGTCATTCAGAGTGAGCGACAGCGACACGAAGAATCTACCCTGTCATTCAGAGTGAGCGACAGTGACACGAAGAATCTACCCTGTCATTCAGAGTGAGCGACAGTGACACGAAGAATCTCTACCCTGTCATTCAGAGTGAGCGACAGCGACACGAAGAATCTACCCTGTCATTCAGAACGCAACGCAGTGAAGTGAAGAATCTTTATATTAAACCTATCACACCCTAAACGTCTTCTTCCTGCAAAGCAGGAAAACCACTTGTCGTAAGGATACATCATAAAAGCTTAACATAACAGAACACTATTGCTTGTTATTTTGATAAACCAAAGAGCTCTCCGCTTCAGATGAAGAGGAGGACCGAACGTTAAGAAAACATCCAGTGGATGTTTTTCTTGCAGCGTGGGTAAACAAAGCACAGCGAAAGTAAAGAACGAGGTGTTTGAGACACACATCATATATTAACCCCATAGCAACCCTATGGATACCCTATGGGAGCCCTATGAAAAAATCCTACTAAATTTTCATGTAATCAATAAAAACTAAACCCTTAATTTTTGATTGTTTGAAGCGAGTAAAAAAATGATAAAACAAAAATAATGTCATTTAAAGTAAGTTGAGTAACACAAAGAATCCCATTGTCATTCAGAGTGAGCGACAGCGACACGAAGAATCTCTACCCTGTCATTCAGAACGTAATGTAGTGATGTGAAGAATCTTTTATAAATTTAAAACATGAAAACCAAAGGCACCCATAACTATTATGTTTATATCCTAACCAATAAAAACAAAACTGTACTCTATACTGGTGTTACAAACAACCTAAAAGATAGATTATATCATCACAAAAACCCATTACCCTTCTCAAAAGCATTTACTGCTAAGTACAAGTGTTTTTACCTGATACACTACGAGCATTTTACGGAAATTGAACAAGCCATTAAAAGGGAAAAACAAATTAAAGGTATGAGCAGAGCAAAAAAAGAAACTCTAATTTCTAATTCCAATAAAGACTGGAGATTTTTAAATGAAAGTATTTAAAACCTTAGATTCTTCAGTCGGTCAATACTTGACCTCCTTCTGAATGACAATCGTCTCTTCTATTCAGATACTCACTGTCATTCAGAGTGAGCGACAGTGACACGAAGAATCTCTACCCTGTCATTCAGAGTGAGCGACAGTGACACGAAGAATCTCTACCCTGTCATTCAGAACGTAATGTAGTGATGTGAAGAATCTTTTATAAATTTAAAACATGAAAACCAAAGGCACCCATAACTATTATGTTTATATCCTAACCAATAAAAACAAAACTGTACTCTATACTGGTGTTACAAACAACCTAAAAGATAGATTATATCATCACAAAAACCCATTACCCTTCTCAAAAGCATTTACTGCTAAGTACAAGTGTTTTTACCTGATACACTACGAGCATTTTACGGAAATTGAACAAGCCATTAAAAGGGAAAAACAAATTAAAGGTATGAGCAGAGCAAAAAAAGAAACTCTAATTTCTAATTCCAATAAAGACTGGAGATTTTTAAATGAAAGTATTTAAAACCTTAGATTCTTCAGTCGGTCAATACTTGACCTCCTTCTGAATGACAATCGTCTCTTCTATTCAGATACTCACTGTCATTCAGAGTGAGCGACAGCGACATGAAGAATCCACCCTGTCATTCAGAGTGAGCGACAGCGACAAGAAGAATCTACCCTGTCATTCAGAACGTAATGTAGTGAAGTGAAGAATCTTTATATTAAACCTATCACACCCTAAACGTCTTCTTCCTGCGAAGCAGGAAAACCACTTGTCGTAAGGATACATCATAAAAGCTTAACATAACAGAACACTATTGCTTGTTATTTTGATAAACCAAAGAGCTCTCCGCTTCAGATGAAGAGGAGGACCGAACGTTAAGAAAACATCCAGTGGATGTTTTTCTTGCAGCGTGGGTAAACAAAGCACAGCGAAAGTAAAGAACGAGGTGTTTGAGACACACACCATATATTAACCCCATAGCAACCCTATGGATACCCTATGGGAGCCCTATGAAAAAATCCTACTAAATTTTCATGTAATCAATAAAAACTAAACCCTTAATTTTTGATTGTTTGAAGCGAGTAAAAAAATGATAAAACAAAAAGAATGTCATTTAAAGTAAGTTGAGTAACACAAAGAATCCCATTGTCATTCAGAGTGAGCGACAGTGACACGAAGAATCTCTACCCTGTCATTCAGAACGTAACGTAGTGAAGTGAAGAATCTTTTATAAATTTAAAACATGAAAACCAAAGGTACCCATAACTATTATGTTTATATCCTAACCAATAAAAACAAAACTGTACTCTATACTGGTGTTACAAACAACCTAAAAGATAGATTATATCATCACAAAAACCCATTACCCTTCTCAAAAGCATTTACTGCTAAGTACAAGTGTTTTTACCTGATACACTACGAGCATTTTACAGAAATTGAACAAGCCATTAAAAGGGAAAAACAAATTAAAGGTATGAGCAGAGCAAAAAAAGAAACTCTAATTTCTAATTCCAATAAAGACTGGAGATTTTTAAATGAAAGTATTTAAAACCTTAGATTCTTCAGTCGGTCAATACTTGACCTCCTTCTGAATGACAATCGTCTCTTCTATTCAGATACTCACTGTCATTCAGAGTGAGCGACAGCAACACGAAGAATCTCTACCCTGTCATTCAGAGTGAGCGACAGCGACACGAAGAATCTCTACCCTGTCATTCAGAACGTAACGTAGTGAAGTGAAGAATCTTTATATTAAACCCTGTCACCCCGAACGTCTTCTTCCTGCGAAGCAGGAAAACCACTTGTCGTAAGGATACATCTCAAAAGCTTCGAAATCCAGTCATACCATGACGCGAAGTTTTGAGAGGGGTTTACCGTAGGTAAAATCCCTACCGACTAGGCATCGTTTCTTTTGCTTCGTTTTCTTTAGACGAGTAAAGAAAATGAAAAAATATAAATAAGGTCATTTTAAAAAAAAGGAGATGCTGAAACATCTAACTATAGACAGACAGAAGCATGAGAGCTTGTATTGTTAGTGAGAGATACTGAAATGAATTCAGCATGACAAAAAGAATGTCATTTAAAGTAAGTAGAGTAACACAAAGAATCCCATTGTCATTCAGAGTGAGCGACAGTGACACGAAGAATCTACCCTGTCATTCAGAACGAAATGTAGTGAAGTGAAGAATCTTTATATTAAACCCTGTCCCCCTGAACGTCTTCTTCCTGCGAAGCAGGAAAACCACTTGTCGTAAGGATACATCTCAAAAGCTTCGAAATCCAGTCATACCATGACGCGAAGTTTTGAGAGGGGTTTACCGTAGGTAAAATCCCTACCGACTAGGCATCGTTTCTTTTGCTTCGTTTTCTTTAGACGAGTAAAGAAAATGAAAAAATATAAATAAGGTCATTTTAAAAAAAAGGAGATGCTGAACCAAGTTCAGCATGACAAAAAGTTGTGAGCAAGAAAATGCTGAAATATCTACCTGTGACTAACAGGAGCACAATAAAGACTAAATGACATCAAACACATATCACCTCTGAAACGCATCCCAAGTAATCTGTAACCCATCCTTTACTGAAAATTCGGGAGTGTACCCTAACAAACGTTTTGCCTTAGAAATATCGGCTAACGAATCACGCACATCACCTTGACGTGAAGGCCCATGAATAGCAGATAAATTACTATCTGCTGCCACTTGTAAACTGTTCCATAAATAATTGACACTAATTCGTTCACCACAAGCCACATTATATACCTCATTGGCTGCTTCTTCAGAAGCAAAAAAGGCTTTCACATTAGCTTGTACAGCATTGGCTACAAACGTAAAGTCACGCGTTTGCTCACCATCACCATGAATTGTTGGCGATTCCTGGGCTTTTAAAGCTTGCATAAACAACGGAATTACCGCAGCATAAGCACCTTTAGGACTTTGCTTAGGGCCAAATACATTAAAATACCGTAAACCTATGCAGTCGGTTTGATACGTTGTACCAAACACCTCCGCATAAAGCTCATTCACATATTTTGTTACCGCATAAGGCGATAAGGGTTTCCCTATAGTCCCTTCTACTTTTGGTAAGGATTTACTATCGCCATAGGTAGAACTAGACGCGGCATATACCATACGTTTTACAGTAGCACTATCCTTTAAAGCAATAAGCATATTTAAAAACCCTGAAATATTGACGGCATTTGTAGTTGCTGGATCGTTAATAGAACGCGGCACCGACCCCAACGCTGCTTGATGAGACACATAATCGATGCCTTCCATAGCTTGCTTACAAGTCTCTAAATCTCTTATATCACCTTCTAATAGATCAAAATTAGGATGCTTTACAAACGCGGTGAGATTCTCACGATAGCCATTAGAAAAGTTATCTAGCACACGTACCTGCTTCGCGCCATGATTTAAAAGGTATTCCACAAGATTACTCCCTATAAAGCCACCGCCACCTGTAACTAAAAACGATAACGCCGATAAATCTTGAGTATGATAAGCCTTGTTGTACAACATAATTGCAATAGATTTTACGGTTTAAAAATACGACTAATTCATAAAAACCAAAGCAATTATTAAGCTTATTAATAAATAGTTTTCTACTTCACAACGGTAAGCAAACTAATGAGACGTTATAAAAAGATGCTGAAATAAATTCAGCATGACAAGAAGCTTAGATACAAAGAGATACTAAACCATCTACCTGTCGGTTCACCTGTCGTAGGCATGGCAGGCAGGAGCATGACAACAGCTAGCTAGAATATAGTTAAGATTTGTCACCCTGAACTGGTTTCAGGGTCTTGTAATCGTTGAAAAACGATATTTAAAAAATGCTGTAAAGAGATGCTGAAACAAGTTCAGCATGACAAGGAGTTTAGATACAAAGAGAGGCTGAACTATCTACCCGTCGGTTCACCTGTCGTAGGCATGGCAGGCAGGAGCATGAGAGCTTGTATTGTTAGTGAGAGATACTGAAATGAATTCAGTATGACAAAAAGAACCCCATTGTCATTCAGAGTGAGCGACAGCGACATGAAGAATCTACCTTGTCATTCAGAGTGAGCGACAGCAACACGAAGAATCTCTACCCTGTCATTCAGAACGTAACGTAGTGAAGTGAAGAATCTTTTATAAATTTAAAACATGAAAACCAAAGGCACCCATAACTATTATGTTTATATCCTAACCAATAAAAACAAAACTGTACTCTATACTGGTGTTACAAACAACCTAAAAGATAGATTATATCATCACAAAAACCCATTACCCTTCTCAAAAGCATTTACTGCTAAGTACAAATGTTTTTACCTGATACACTACGAGCATTTTACAGAAATTAAACAAGCCATTAAAAAGGAAAAACAAATTAAAGGTATGAGCAGAGCAAAAAAAGAAACTCTATTTTCTAATTCCAATAAAGACTGGAGATTTTTAAATGAAAGTATTTAAAACCTTAGATTCTTCAGTCGGTCAATACTTAACCTCCTTCTGAATGACAATCGTCTCTTCTATTCAGATACTCACTGTCATTCAGAGTGAGCGACAGTGACACGAAGAATCTCTACCCTGTCATTCAGAACGTAACGTAGTGAAGTGAAGAATCTTTATATTAAACCCTGTCACCCTAAACGTCTTCTTCCTGCGAAGCAGGAAAACCACTTGTCGTAAGGATACATCTCAAAAGCTTCGAAATCCAGTCATACCATGACGCGAAAGTTTTGAGAGGGGTTTACCGTAGGTAAAATCCCTACCGACAAGGCGTCGTTTCTTTTGTTTCGTTTTCTTTAGACGAGTAAAGAAAATGAAAAAATATAAATAAGGGCATTTTAAAACAAAAGGAGATGCTGAACCAAGTTCAGCATGACAAGGAGTTTAGATACAAAGAGATCCTGAACCCATCTACCTGTCGGTTCACCTGCCGTAGGCATGGCAGATAGGAATACAACAAAGTCAACCTCATTCTGGCAACGCCAGAAAACAAACGACTGTCAGCAGTGATAACGAACAAAGATGCGGAACTGCGTTCCGATACCGTCGGAAAAGAGCATGAAGCATCGAGCGTGAGTGGTCCAAAGGAATCACCTCAGACAGACTTGATTTTTTGGTTCGTTTTGCATCAAGGCAAAATGAATGAAGAACATAAATAAGCATCTCCTCCCCCCTTGTCACCCTGAACTTGGTTCAGGGTCTTGGTTATGTAGGTGCGGTGTTTGGTTGAGATGCCAAACCATCTACCAGTCAGTAGACAGGAGCATGACAATAGGCTTCAAAGTTATAACCTAGCATCTACTTGATGTGCTGGTAATAGAGACTTTACATCAAAAACGACACCATGTTCTGATTTTAAAGCTGTAATATCTAACTCTAAAAATTCTTTATGAGATACCGCCAATACAATCCCTTCATATTGGGGCTGTAATTGCGAAGCACAACATATTAAATCTAGACCGTATTCATGCTTGACTTCTTCGGCTGATGCCCAAGGGTCGTACACATCTACATTTACATCGTAAGTTTCAAACTCCTTAATAATATCTATAACGCGTGAGTTACGTATATCAGGACAGTTTTCTTTAAACGTTATACCTAACACCAATACTTTGGCATCGCGAATACGTGCCCCTTTTTTAATCATCATTTTTACAGTTTCTTGAGCAACATAGCTTCCCATACTATCGTTCATTTTACGTCCTGCTAAAATAATTTCGGGGTTATAGCCAGTTTCTATGGCTTTTTGCGCTAAGTAATATGGATCGACTCCTATGCAATGGCCACCAACTAAACCTGGGGTAAAATTAATGAAGTTCCATTTGGTTCCTGCAGCCTCTAAAACCGCTTGAGTATCAATATCTAGCAAACGAAATATTTTTGACAACTCGTTTACAAATGCAATATTGATATCGCGTTGAGAGTTTTCTATCACTTTCGCTGCTTCGGCTACTTTAATAGAAGGCGCTAAATGTGTTCCCGCTATAATAACCGAACGATATAAATCATCTATTACTTTAGCAATTTCTGGGGTAGAGCCTGAGGTTACTTTTAAGATTTTAGTTACGGTATGAGTTTTATCTCCCGGGTTAATACGTTCCGGTGAATAGCCTGCAAAAAAATCGGTATTAAATACCAACCCTGATTGCGCCTCTAGAATAGGGACACAAATATCTTCGGTTACTCCTGGATATACAGTGGATTCATAAATAACAATATCTTGAGGGGTTAATAGTTTTCCTACGGTTTCACTAGCTTTAATAAGTGGTGTAAAAATGGGTTTATTAAGGTCGTCTGTAGGGGTTGGCACCGTAACAATATAAATTTGAGCTTCAGCCATAACTTGAGGGTCATTGGTAACCCAAAGTCCTGTTTTTTCATTTGGTGACGTGGCTAAAACAGCTTTTAAATCGGTGTCGGACACCTCTAAGGTATTATCGGTTCCAGACTGTAACTCGTTAATACGTTTTGTGTTAATATCAAATCCTATAACAGGATATTGTTTAGCAAACTCTACAGCTAGAGGTAACCCTACATAGCCTAATCCAATAATGGCGATTTTTTTTTGATCCATAAGAGCGATTTAAATTGGTCGAAATAATTATTGTTTGCTATTAATCTACAAGCGTTTTAAAAATGCTTTAGTTTTTTGTAAAAGGGTTTTAGGTTTATCGGTATGATACGCATTTCCGTACACACCATAGCCATAACCATAGCCATAGCCGTAACCATAGCCATAATTATGATTGGTTTTATGCTTATAAAAGTTTAATACAAAACTAATATTTTTAATTTCTCCAGCACGATACTTAGCATTAATGAGTTGCAACATACCTTTTTTGGTATAGTCTAAACGCACCATAAAAATTGACGTGTCGGCATACTTAACCAATTCTAAAGCGTCTGTTACTAATCCTAATGGTGGCGTATCTAAAATAATCATATCATAAGTATCACGTAGCTCGGTTATAAGTTGCGACATACGATCACTCATTAATAATTCGGAGGGGTTTGGCGGAATAGGCCCTGAAGTTACTACATCTAAATTATCAATATGGGTATGATTTATAACCTCATCAAACGTATTATCGCCAATGAAATAATTTACCATACCACGATCGTTTGTTAAATTAAAATCGTCAAAAATCTTTGGCTTCCGTAAATCTAATCCTAATAAAATTGTTTTTTTACCCGACAGCGCATAGACTGTAGCAATATTAATAGAACAAAAGGTTTTCCCTTCACCACTTACCGATGAGGTTATCATAATAGTACGTCCACGAGTGCTGTTGGCTTGTTTGTTTAAAATAAACTGCAAACTAGACCGGATAGCTCTAAACGATTCTGATACAGCAGACTTAGGCTTTTCATAAACCACCAAATTATTGTGGTAACGATATTTACCTAACAATCCAATAATAGGAATAGACGACAAACGCTCTACCTCATCCGAGCCATGTATGGTATTATCTAAAAGATACATGATAAAAATGAGGAATAGAGGCGTTAAAAAGCCAATCATTAAAGCCATCATGTAGTTTAAAGATTTATTAGGCCCTATTAAACCGCCACCTATATCTTTAGCTTCATCTATGGTTACTATATCTGATACATTTGCTGCTTTAACAATTGCCGCTTCACTGCGTTTATTCATATACACATTATAGGCTTCTTGACTAATACTTAATTTGCGTTGTATTTTTAAATACTCTTGTTCATCTTCTGGCAAATCACTTAATCTAGCTTCTAGTTCTGCAATGTTTTTATTAATAGACCCTAAGTATATATTAATGGTTTTTCGAGTGGCATTAATGGTTTCTAACAACACATTTTTTTCTGAATCAATACGGCGGTCTAAGTCTTTAAATAAAGGTGAGTCTGGCTTTGTAGTATACTCCATATTTTGACGCTCGATAGCCAATTGTGTAATTTTAGTTACACTACTTAGAATGTTCCCTTCGTTAATACCTACCGATGTAGGCGCCGCGATATTGGTATAATTGGTTTTAGTGTTTAAGTAATCTTCTAAAGCATCTAAATAGTTTAACTTATTATACTCCTCGTCTTTTTGCTTTTCGTAGGTTTTTAATTTAGCGCTCGTCTCCGTCATTTCCTCGCTAATATTAAACACCTTACTTTGCTTTCTAAAGTTGTTCATCTCGTCGTTTACATCTTTTAAACGCGCACTCTCAATAGCTAAACTACTATCGATAAACTTAATGGTATTAGAGGCATATAGATTCTTTCGTTCTAGCTCGGTACGACTTAAAATATCGGACGTCGCATTAAGGTAATCGACTATTTTAGCTTTATTAGTTCCTGTTAAAGACAGTTGTAATACCGAAGACGAGCTTTTGTTAAACGGCGCTACTTTTATACGGTTTTTATACCTATTTACAACAGAATCGAAGTTTGAAAACTGAATATAAAATACCGTTCCAGGCTTTATGTCTCTTTGCGTTCTTAATTGTAATGTAGCATTAAAAAAAGGCAATGTAATTACATCTCCAATAGTATATTTCTGCTTAAAAGCCCCTTGTGGCGTTGAGACTCTAAGCTTTTCTTTAGTATTATAAATTTGTGCTGTTGCTGATGACGAAGGAAACTCGGTAAACAGTTCAAACGTATTAGAATCGATAAACCGAATACCCAAATGGCGACCTAATATTTGAGGTTTAGTACGATTTAACATCACCACAAAAGGAGCCTTTTTGTAAATATCTTCCTTTCGGTATTTTCCATCAATTAAGTAGGTCATGTAATATTCTAACGAATCGACAACTTTCTCGTTGTGACTACGTGTTTGAAGTGTGGTAATGGTTTTTCCCATTTTACCTGAAACACCGCCCCAATTAAACGAAATACTGGTATTAGCCGTAAAAAATGGGTTTTGCTCATTTTCGACAGAGATTAAAGAGCTTAAACGATAAATGTTTTGCTTACGAACATTAATAAAGTAGGCTATTAACAAAGCCACGCCTACACAAAACAACACCATCTTCCATAAATTAAGGATTTTAAATAGATAACCTTTAAAATCAAAGGTCATCCCGCCTTTTTCCTGAAAGTCTTGGTCGTCAAATTCAGTGTAAGCCATAATATTATAATCGGTTAATCAATAAAATGGATGTGGTTACTAACGATAAAAGCGTAGCTACAGTAGCCACGTTTTGCATTAAAGTTTCGCCTGTTCCTAAAGACTTTTGCTTTAATGGTGGCACGTAAATAATATCGTTGGGTTGAATATAATAATACGGCGATTGCATCACGGCCACATCGTTTAAATCGATATGATGTATTTTTTGTCCTTGTGGATATTGCCGTATAATAAGCACCTCTTTTTTATTGCCAGTTACTGGAATTTCACCAGAGTTCGCAATAGCTTCAAACACATTTACCTGCTCTTGAAATAAGGTTTTGGTACCTGGACTGCCTACTTCACCCATAACAGTAAAGCGCATCCCCGCCAATTTAACAGTAACAAAAATATTAGCGGTTTCTTTAAACTGCTCTTCCAAAAGTTTTTCTTCAAGTAATTCCTCAACCTCTTCAGTAGTATATCCCAACACATTAATATATCCTAAAGTAGGCATACGTATATTCCCATGAGCATCTACTGTAAAACCATCGTAATAGGATTTTTCACCACTAGTCATATTTAAATTAGGGCTATCAATAGGGTTCAAAATACGAACATTATCTTGATCTAAGGCTTTAACACGAATAGTTAAAATATCATTAATCTGCACACGATAAGGCTTCTGCATTTCTTTAATAGTTTGCAATGAGTCTAAAGCATTTGCTTTGTTTACAAAATACAAAGTATCCTTATGAGGAATACATGAGGTAGAAAAAATTCCTAGTAACAGCAGGAACAGGAAGCCTAATTTCTTCATGTGGAATTACGAGTGTTTAAACACAAATATAACTTTTAACAAGGAATAACAAAACTTATATCCTTTATTTTGACTTTTATCCGTTTATTTGCAAAAAGCTTCATTTAAGTGAATTATTTAACCGTTGAAAACATATCTAAGTCTTATGGCGAACGCACCTTGTTTAAAGACATTTCTTTTAGTCTACACAAGGAGCAAAAGGTAGCGTTAGTCGCCAAAAATGGTACTGGAAAAACCTCTATTTTAAACATGCTTGCTGGTAGAGATGTTCCAGATACAGGACAAATTATTTATAGAAATAACTTGCAAGTAGCATTTTTACCTCAGGAACCTGAATTAGATGAAACACTAACCATAGAAGCCAGTATTTTTAATACCAATAATCCAACGCTTAAAATTATCAAGCAATACGAACACGCATTAAACCATCCTGAAGATACCAAAGCATACCAAAAAGCTTTTGATTTAATGGATGCCAACAATGCTTGGGATTTTGAAACACAATACCGCCAAATTTTATCGCAATTACAGCTAAACGATATTACCCAAACGGTTAGTAAACTCTCTGGTGGTCAAAAACGTCGTTTAGCTTTGGCCTTGGCGTTATTAAAAAAACCAGATATTCTTATTTTAGATGAGCCCACCAACCATCTAGATTTAGAGATGATTGAATGGCTAGAAAGTTTTTTCGCTAAAACTCCCATGACCTTGTTTATGGTTACTCACGATCGTTACTTTTTAGAGCGTGTTTGTAACGAGATTCTCGAGTTAGATCATGGACAATTATATAGCTACAAAGGCAACTATAGTTATTATCTTGAACAACGCGATGCTAGAATAGAACGTGAAACCATAGAAACGGGTAAAGCCCAACAATTATACAAAAAGGAACTCGATTGGATGCGCCGGCAACCTAAAGCGCGAACCACCAAATCTAAATCGCGTATAGACGATTTTAAGAGTATAAAACAGCAGGCTAAAAAGCGACGCAACGACCATGAGGTGCAATTAGAACTCAACATGGAGCGTTTAGGAAACAAGGTGGTCGAGTTTCATAATGTCTCGTTATCTTATGGCGACAATGTCCTTTTAAATCAATTTAATTATAACTTTCAAAATGGCGAACGCTTAGGTATTATTGGTAAAAATGGGTCTGGAAAATCAACCTTCTTAAACCTCCTTACACAAACAGCCCAACCCGACTCAGGGAAAATTATTATTGGTGAAACGGTAAAGTTCGGGTATTATACTCAAAAAGGCATTCCTATTAAACCACAACAAAAGGTCATAGACGTTATAAAGGCCTTTGGCGAGTATATTCCCTTAAAAAAAGGGAAACAAATTAGTGCCCAACAGCTCCTTGAGCGCTTTTTATTTAATCGTAAAAAACAATACGATTTTGTAGAAAAACTTAGTGGTGGCGAGCGTAAACGTTTGTATTTATGTACCGTGTTAATTCAAAACCCTAATGTGCTTATTTTAGATGAGCCTACTAACGATTTAGATATTGTAACGCTTAATGTACTAGAAAGCTTCCTGTTAGATTTTCCTGGATGCTTAATTGTGGTATCGCACGATCGTTATTTTATGGATAAAATTACCGACCACTTATTTGTATTTAAAGGCCAAGGTGTGGTTGAAGATTTTCCTGGCAATTATAGTGACTATCGTACTTATGAAAGTAGTCAACCACAAACAGATACTTCTAGCACCTCCAACAAGGAGAAAAAAAATTGGCGAGAAGATAGTGGCAGCAAGCTTTCGTATAACGAACAAAAAGAACTCAAAGCTATAGAAAGTAAGCTAAAAGATCTGGAACACGACAAGAAAACCCTAGAAGCTCAATTTCACGACACTAGCTTATCGCAAGATGCCATAACCGAACTATCAAAAAAGCTACAAGATATCATGGATACTATTGAGACCAAAGAAACGCGTTGGCTAGAACTGGTTGAAAAACTAGAAAACTAATGTGGTATCGCATAAAAACATATCTCCGTTTTTTATGGCAATCTACCAATCAGCATGGTGTACACTCGCCTTTTGTATACCAGCTAGTCACAACGTGTTTTTACGACACCAAACCCTATGCAGCTTATAAAGCTTTAAAAGCTTACAGGAAACAGCTTTTAAAAAACAATACTATTATTTCGGTCACCGATTTAGGACCAGGATCGCAACAAAGCAATACTCCAAAACGACACATCGCTACTATAGCTAAACACTCGGGTTCTACACTAGTGAGAACTAAATTTTTATATCGGTTAACCCAATATTTTTCATTTGAAACGTCTTTAGAACTTGGCACGTCTTTAGGGTTAGCCACTCAAGCCCTTTGCTTAGGACATAAAAACAATCATATTACCACCATTGAAGGTTGTCCAAAATTATCAGAAATAGCGCAAGAAAATCTCCTTCAATATCATAAACAACTCACTTTTATTACAGGCGATTTTTCTAAAACACTCAAACAAATATCACATCCTACCTATGATATGATTTTTTTTGATGGCAACCATACAAAAAAAGCCACCTTATCGTATTTCGAAACCTTACTACACTACACCCACAACGATACCGTATTTATTTTTGATGATATTTATTGGAGCAAAGACATGACCGAAGCTTGGGAAACCATTAAACAACATCCTAAAGTTACTGTAACCATCGACACCTATTTTTGGGGACTTGTTTTTTTTAGAACAGAACAAGCCAAACAACATTTTAAAATTAGGTTATAAAACACTTTCTATTCGCTATATTACTTGTTACCTTTAGCCAGTTGTAAAAATCTTATTTAAGACATCATGAAGGTATACACAAAAACAGGCGACAAAGGTACCACAGCATTATTTGGTGGCACACGTGTTCCTAAACATCATATTCGCATAGAAAGTTATGGTACGGTAGATGAACTCAACTCATATATTGGGCTTATTAGAGATCAGGACATTGCCCCAAGATATAAAGAGTTACTTACCCAAATTCAGGATCGTTTATTTACATTGGGCGCTATTTTAGCTACCGATCCCGAAAAAGCCACCTTGAAAAACGGTAAAGAACGTTTAAATATTCCTAAAATTTCTGAGGCTGATATTACTTTATTAGAAACCGAAATGGATACCATGAACGATGCCTTACCTCCTATGACACATTTTGTATTACCTGGAGGACATCAAACGGTGTCATTCTGTCACATTGCTCGTTGTGTTTGTAGACGCGCCGAACGTTTAGCGACGGCATTGCATGAATTGGAACCTATTGACACGCATGTTTTAATGTATTTAAACCGTCTTTCTGACTACCTTTTTGTATTGGCACGAAAGTTGACACATGACTTAAACGCCGAGGAAATTAAGTGGATTCCTGAGAAATCTTAATCCATTAAAAATCAAATTATTTCCAAAAAATTCCTTGGAAACGACACGTTCTTTGTATTATTGAGTAAATAATTCAATTTTTTCTTGACTTTTTAACGTAAAAATTTATTTTTGCAAAAAATTAAAACGAATTACAAATGTATTGGACATTAGAATTAGCATCCTACTTAAGTGATGCTCCTTGGCCAGCTACTAAAGATGAGCTGATTGATTATTCTATCAGGACTGGAGCCCCACTTGAAGTAGTAGAAAACCTTCAATCTATAGAAGATGAAGGCGATCAATACGAATCGATCCAGGAAATCTGGCCGGACTATCCAACAGATGAAGATTACCTCTGGAACGAGGACGAATATTAAATATGAAAAACAACAAAAAAGTCTCTCACAGGAGGCTTTTTTTGTTGCACGATATATCAACAAAAAAACGGTTCCCTTTTTATTGTAAAAAGTAGGAACACATAACATATGGGCACGAACCATGAGGTGCGTTGCCTAAAAACATAACACACATGAGTTTTTTAGATTCAGTATTAAAACTGTTTGTCGGCGACAAATCCAAACAAGACGTTAAGGCTATTATGCCTATCGTTACTAAAATAAAATCTTTCGAAAGCGCTATGGAAGGCCTATCTCACGATGAGTTAAGAGCCAAAACCGAGCACTTTAAAACCAAAATTGCAGAAGCTAGACAACCTTTTAATGATACTATAGATACATTATTGAAAGATGCCGAAGCAACTGAAGACATTGATAAACGCGACGAGATTTATCAAGAAATCGACAAGGTTAAAGATGATATTTATACTGCTACGGAGGCCGTTTTAAACGACATCCTTCCTGAAGCTTTTGCAGTAGTTAAAGAAACTGCTAAGCGTTTTGCAAACAATACCACATTAACCGTATCGGCTACAACATTTGACAGAGAATTATCAGGAGATAAAACATATATCTCTTTAGAAGATGATAAAGCCATTTGGGCTAACTCTTGGGATGCTGCCGGTAAACCAGTTACTTGGGATATGGTACACTACGATGTTCAGTTAATTGGTGGTGTTGCTATGCATCAAGGTAAAATTGCCGAAATGCAAACTGGTGAAGGAAAAACCTTAGTGGCTACATTACCTGTTTACCTTAACGCTTTAGCGGGAAAAGGTGTTCACTTAGTTACCGTAAACGATTACCTAGCCAAACGTGATAGCGCATGGATGGCGCCTATTTTTGAATTCCATGGACTAACTGTAGATTGTATAGATTACCACAAGCCTAACTCGGCCGCTCGTAAAAAAGCCTATAATGCCGATATTACTTATGGTACCAACAACGAGTTTGGGTTTGATTACCTACGTGATAATATGTCGCACTCGCCAGACGATTTAGTACAACGTCCACATCACTATGCTATTGTAGATGAGGTCGACTCAGTATTAATCGATGATGCACGTACCCCATTAATTATCTCAGGACCAATCCCTAAAGGCGATCATCACGAATTTAATGAGCTTAAACCAAAAGTAGACGATATTGTTACTGTACAACGCAAGTTTTTAACAGGTGTTTTAGCTGAAGCCAAAAAACTCATCGCCGAAGGCGACACTAAAGAAGGTGGCTTCCAGTTGTTACGTGTGTATCGAGGTATTCCTAAAAACAAAGCGTTAATTAAGTTTTTAAGTGAAGAAGGCGTGAAACAACTCCTTCAAAAAACCGAGAACTTTTACATGCAGGATAACAATCGTGAAATGCCTAAGGTTGATGAAGCCCTGTATTATGTAATTGACGAAAAAAACAATCAAATTGAATTAACCGATAAAGGTGTTGATTACCTTTCTGGCGCAGACGATCCAAATTTCTTTGTTATGCCAGAAATAGGTATGGAAATCTCTCGCATAGAAAGCAAAAATTTATCTAAAGAAGAAGAAGCCGAAGCTAAAGAAGACTTATTCCGTGATTTTGGTGTAAAATCAGAACGTATTCACACGCTTAACCAATTGCTTAAGGCCTACGCCCTATTTGAAAAAGACATTCAATATGTGGTTATGGACAATAAAGTTATGATTGTTGATGAGCAAACGGGTCGTATTATGGATGGGCGTCGTTATAGCGATGGCTTACACCAAGCTATCGAAGCCAAAGAAAATGTAAAAATTGAAGCTGCGACCCAAACCTTTGCCACGGTAACCTTACAGAATTACTTTAGAATGTACCGTAAACTGTCTGGTATGACAGGTACAGCTGTTACCGAAGCTGGCGAATTCTGGGAAATTTACGAATTAGATGTGGTAGAAATCCCTACTAACAGACCTATTGCTCGTGATGATCGTGAAGATTTAGTATACAAAACCAAACGCGAAAAATACAATGCTGTTATAGAAGAAGTTACTGCACTATCGCAAGCTGGTCGTCCTGTTTTAATAGGAACAACCTCTGTAGAGATTAGTGAGTTACTAGGAAAAATGTTAAGCATAAGAAAAGTACCTCACAACGTATTAAATGCCAAATTACATAAAAAAGAAGCCGATATTGTAGCCGAAGCTGGCCGTCCAGGACAGGTAACTATTGCTACCAATATGGCGGGACGTGGTACCGATATTAAATTAAGTGACGAAGTAAAAGCCGCTGGTGGTTTAGCTATTATTGGTACAGAACGTCACGATTCCAGACGTGTAGATAGACAGTTACGTGGTCGTGCAGGACGTCAAGGAGATCCAGGTAGTTCGCAATTCTATGTGTCTTTAGAAGACAACCTGATGCGCTTATTTGGTAGTGAGCGTATTGCCAAAATGATGGACCGCATGGGGCTTGAGGAAGGTGAAGTTATTCAACATTCTATGATTTCAAAATCTATAGAACGCGCCCAAAAGAAAGTTGAAGAAAATAACTTTGGGGTTCGTAAACGCTTACTGGAGTATGATGATGTGATGAACTCGCAACGTGAAGTGGTTTACAAACGTCGCTATCATGCCTTATATGGAGAGCGTTTACGTGTGGATTTAGCCAATATGATTTACGATACATCTGAAGCTATCGCCGAAACTAATAAAGCTGTTAATGACTTCAAGAATTTAGAGTTTGAATTAATTCGTTATTTCTCAATGAGTTCACCAATTACCGAAGCTGATTTTTCTAAAAAGTCGCCACAAGATATTGCTGGTATTATTTACAAAGCTGCTTTTGAACACTATCGTACTAAAATGACACGCAATGCTGAATTAGCATTCCCGGTAATTAAAAATGTGTATGAAAACCAAAGCGATAAATTTAAGCGTATTGTTGTACCGTTTACCGATGGTGTAAAAACACTACAAGTAGTTACCGATTTAGAGAAAGCTTACGAAACGGAAGGTAAACAACTTATTACCGATTTTGAAAAGAATATTACACTTGCCATTATAGACGATTCTTGGAAAACGCATTTACGTAAAATGGATGAGTTAAAACAATCTGTTCAGTTAGCGGTACATGAGCAAAAAGATCCGCTTTTAATCTATAAGTTTGAAGCTTTTGAATTGTTTAAGAGTATGATTGATCAAGTTAACAAAGATGTGATTTCATTCTTATTTAAAGGCGAGCTACCAACCGAAGACACTAATGCTATTAGTGAAGCCAAACAAACACGTAAAAAAGAGCAATTAGAAACCTCTAAAGAGGAAATTCCTAATATGGATGAACGTGCTGCTCAAAATCGTGCTGCAGGAAATACCCAACAGCAAACAGAACCAGTAGAAACTATCATTCGTGACAAACCAAAAATTGGCAGAAACGATCGTGTAACCATTAAACACGTTATGAGTGGCGAAAATAAAACCCTAAAATACAAGCAAGCCATTCCTTTAATAGAAAAAGGTGATTGGGTTTTAATTGAAGAATAAAACATACTTTAAAAGGCAGGAAATTTCCTGCCTTTTTTTATAAAAAAACGTCAAAACCGAAATTTTGTCATTTCAACGAAAACTTCTCTTATTGAAGTAGTTAATTTATATCTTACACATAGTAAATATTCCTCTTATTTTTTCGATTAATAGCACAAAAACCGAAAAAATTATGAAGCCTTTAAGCTATAACAAGATCCTAACAGCTACATGCCTTACCTTTGTGTTGTCATTTTTTTCCCATGCCCAAACCATTAGTTTTAGTTCTTCTGGTTTAGTTAATGGTAATATTCTTAATCCAACATCATTACAATTTGGCCCAGATAATCGTTTATATGTTGCGCAACAAAATGGCACCATTTGGGCATATACCATAGAACGCGATGCTGCCTCACAAGGAAACGGTACTTACACAGCTACTGCCATTGAAGAAATTAATCATATAAAAATAGGTGTTCCTAATCATGATGATTTAGGAAACTTTAACCCAAGTCAACAACGTTTAATTACTGGTATTTTAGTAAAAGGCACACCTACAAACCCAATTATATATGTCACCTCATCAGACTATTTATTAGGTGGAGGCTCTGCTGGAAACGACACCAATCTAGATACTAATTCTAGCACCATTTCTAAACTTGAATGGGATGGTTCTGCTTGGGCAAAAGTAGATTTAGTTAGAGGCCTTCCTCGTTGTGAAGAAAACCATGCTATAAATGGCATGCAAATGTTTGAGCGTAACGGCAATACTTATCTTTTAGTTGCTCAAGGTGGTCAAACTAACAAAGGGGCTCCAAGTAACAATTTTGCTGCTACACCAGAGTATTTCTTTTCAGGGTCTATGTTAATTGTTGATATCACGCAATTAGAAAACATGCCAATATATAACGACCCTAGAACTAACACTGATTATATTTACGATCTACCAACCTTAAACGACCCCTCACCTTCTCGTCCAGATATAGACAACACACATCCGGAGTTCCCTTACCCTGTTGGGCATCCTATGTATAATGCCACTATAGATTTAGGTGATCCTTTTGGCGGGAACAATAGCTTAAACCAAGCTATTCCAGAACCAGGAGGACCTGTCCAAGTATTTGCACCAGGATTTAGAAATGCTTACGATGTTTTAGTAACTGAAAATGGCCGTATTTACACATCAGACAATGGCCCTAATTCATTATGGGGTGGATTGCCTAAAATATACGATATTAATACCGATGTTTTCTTGGGTGACCAAAGCACAATTACTTACGACCCTAATAATCATTATATAACTAACGAACTTAATGAATCTGGAAGTTCTTTAGTTGGAGACCCATTACATTATGTAGGAACCATAAATGATAGTAACGGCACTTATTATGGCGGCCATCCTATTCCTATTTTAGCCTTCCCATCTCGAGCTAAAGTTATAGCTTACGAAAACTCTGGAGGCTCATGGATTCCTATAGAAACTCATGACTTGGAGGAATTAATATCAGGCATTTCAGGTTATTTTAATACAGACTTTCTTATTACCGACTTTCCAGATCAGCCACATATAGGAGAATACTTATTAGATGAGCCTGTTGGCAGCCCAAAAGTTAATATTTTAGATGTTATTAATTCATCGACAAACGGTATTGCCGAGTATACCGCTTCCAACTTTGGCGGTGCCATGCAAGGTAATATTCTTACAGCATCATTCAATGGTGATATTAATCGATATGTTTTAAATGCCACTGGCGATACTGTTTTAGAATACGAAGCCACTTTTAATGGTTTTGGTAGCATTCCTCTAGATGTTATTGCGCAAAGCGATAATGATATTTTTCCTGGTACCGTTTGGGCAGCCACCTATGGTTCCAATAGTATTACTGTTTTTGAACCAGCAGAAATTGAATGTTATCAACCTAATGATCCTGAGTATAATGCCAGTGCCGATTATGATAATGACGGATACAGCAATCAAGATGAAATTGATAATGGCTCTAATATATGCTCACAAAGTAGTAAACCTAAAGATTTTGACGGTGATTTCATCTCTGATTTAAATGATGATGACGATGATAACGACGGTATACTTGATGTTAATGATCCATTCCCTATTGATCCAGACAACGGTATGAATACGACTTTACCTATAAATCGACCGTTTTGGAATAACGATCCTGGAACTGGCTTTTTTGGTTTAGGTTTTACGGGACTTATGCTTAACCCAACAGGGGCTACAGACTATCTAACACAATTTAATGAAAATGATATGTCCTTTGGCGGTGCTGCAGGAAAAGCTACTGTAGATAGCGTTAGTGGTGGTGATGCATTAGAAAATCTAAACTCTCAAGAATATGGGTTTCAATTTGGGTTTAACACAAGTAACTTAACAAACTCATTTACAATCCATACAAAAGTAGAATCGCCTTTTTTTGGCTCAGGAGGTTCTCAAAACGATCCTGTTGACTTTCAATCTTACGGCATACAATTTGGTACAGGAGACCAAGACAATTATTTAAAAATTGTTATCATGACTGGAACAAGTAATGCCGATACAGAACATGGCATACAAGTTTTACTAGAAGACAACGGAGTTGTTACTTCAGATACTAAATACGACATTACCGACATGCTTTTAAGTGGTTCGGTATATTTATATGCTTCTATAGATCCTATTTTGCAAACAGCACAACCCTACTACTCTATTGATGGTGGTAATACCTTAACTCTTTTAGGGAGCCCAATGACATTACCTGCTAGCTTTTTTGACGTTTCTGATAATATTGGAATGGCCGTAGGACTTATATCTACCTCTAGAAGCAGTACAACACCTAACCCATTTACAGCTACCTGGGATTATATTGAAGTTTATGAAAATCAGGATGGTTTATTAACAACGTCTCCAGAAACAGTCGACTTTGGCTTAACACCAGTTCTTAACACACAACGCACTAAATCTGTTACTATTACTAATGCTGGCGGCCCTACAGATAGTGCCATAACCATTACCCAATTAAACTTTAGTGGCGATGATGCCACACTTTTTTCTTCAGATATTAGTTTACCATTAAATATACCACCAAGTGCATCTATAGATATCCCTATCGATTTTAGTTCCGATGGCCTTATTGGAATTAAGAATGCCCAATTAGAAATTGTACATTCTGGCACAAGCACTACATTAGTTAATTTAATAGGACACCTTACCGATATTTATTCGCCTCTAGTAAGGATAAATTGTGGAGGGCCAGAGGTTCTTTCCACAGATAATGGGCCAAATTGGGAAGATAATACAACTATTGTTGGGGCATCTTTTGTTGTAAATCGAGGAACTAGCTATTCTATTAGCAGTATTGATCCCGCATTTAAAGACCCTTCTATTCCAAACTATATAAGTAACAGCGAGTATAATGATGTTATGAGATATGAGCTAAGTAATAGTGACCCAGAAGAACTTATGACTTACTCTATCACACTCCCTAATGGCGACTATATTGTTAATTTATACTTTACTAATCTATACAATGGCACACCAAATCCTGGCGAGCGAATAGAACATGTCGATATAGAAGGTGTAAGACAAATAGAAAGCTTAGATCCTGTTGGCGAATTTGGACATAGAATTGCTGGTATGGTACAACGTAATGTATCTTTAAACGATGGTGTTTTAGATATTTCATTTGTTCATGAACTTCAAAATCCTTTAGTTAATGCTATTGAAATTTTAGCCGTCACTTATCCTGAAATTGAAATAGAACCCATATCTGATGTAACTTCATGTGAGTTAGAGGTATCAGATTTTCAGGCAGAAGCCTCTGGAGGTAATCCATTAGACAATATAACATATAGCATTTCTGGACAACCACTAGGCACCGATATAGAACCAACAAATGGTCTAATTTTTGGGCAAATAGATGAATCAGCCGTAAATGGAGGACCAAATAGCGATGGGGTTTACATCGTAACCGTAACAGCCTCAAAACCTGGCAGCCTTAGCAAATCAAGGTCCTTTACTTGGACTATTCTTGATGATACTGAAGCTCCAATTATAACGTGTCCAGAAGCAATTATTGAGCAAGTAGTTTCTGGAACAACAGAAACAAATGTTAATATAATTACCCCAACAGCAACCGACAATTGTTCTACCGAGATAACTTACACTGGTATTCGTTCTGATGGTATGTCTTTAAACGACCTCTATCCATTGGGAGACACCACCATTACATGGACAGCAACTGATGCTTCAGGGAATACATCGGTAAGTTGCGACCAACTTATTACTGTAGAAGTTGGGTTTTATACCGTAGATCTAATCGTCTCGCTTCAAGGACGTACGGATTACAGTGGCAATTATAATATTGTGATTTATGATATTAACGATTTAGTAACTCCTATAATAACCGAAACCGAAACAGCAGATACTGCTGGCAACATTTTACTGAGTTCAACTTTAGAAAGCGGCTCGTACAAAATTTTAGTAAAACACCCTATGTTTTTACAACGTGCTCTTTCAGTAACAATCTCTGAAAATATTAATGAGACCGTTCCTCTTTTATTAGCTGGCGATGTAAACAACGACAATATTGTAGACATTTTTGACTTTGGTGTACTATCGGGAACCTTTGGTCTAATAGAAGGTGATTTAGATTACAACTCATCTGCCGATTTTAATGGAGATGCAGGTGTTTTTATTAATGATTTTGGACTTCTATCTGGTAACTTTTCTGTTGCGGGTGAAGATCAGAATAACTAAAAAAATAGTCATGACTAAAACAATATCTCTTTTCATATTAGGATTTATAAGTGTATTAGGCATTTCAAACCCTATTACTGCTCAAACTGTAGACTTAGATGCCAGTGTTATTATAGAAAATAGCTTACAAACAGGCGACACTTTTGTTTATACATTAAAAGCGTTACCAGAAACACCTTTTAATGGTTTACAAGTGTATCTTACATACGACCCAAATGTAATACAGCCCACGCAAATACATCAAGTTTTTGAATTTGATGCTATCCTACAGCACGATTTGAATGTTCCAGGTTTAATTAAGTTTTCTGCTGGAAATTTAGGATCTTTAATAACCGAAAACATTACCGTTTTTAATATTGAGTTTGAAATATTAAATAATACGGGGCTTATTGAAATTTCCCATATTACTTCCCAAAATGCTTCTACACAAGTTAGCAATCAACATGGAGAGAATTTAGTAGGCTATACTAACACTATAACTTTACAACGATTAGGTATAGATAATACAAATACTATAAATGGCTTACTAATTTACCCTAACCCTGTTAGCGATCAAATTCATATCGATGTAGGTAAAAACAATGGTTTACAATCGGTAGCCTTTTTTGATTTAAACGGCAAACAAGTACTTTACTTTGATACGTTTGATGTTAATAGCCAGCAAACATCTATTAACTTATCAAAACTATTAAGAAATGGTACTTACTTTATGCATGTTAGAACTAATAAACAAGGAAAAAGTATCTATAAAATTGTTATGAACCACTAATAAAGATTCAACAACACATTTGGATCTGGACAGTTACTTTTAAACTTGTCCAGGTTTTTTTTGCTACAAACGCCAGGATAATCGCCTTCATATTTGGCTATATCACGAATAATTTGAAAATGAAGATGTGGTGCATAATCGCCATTAACCTCAGCAGTTCCTAAGGTAGCAAAAGCCTCGCCTCGTTGCACAACATCGCCTTGTTTAATGTCTTTAATAGACGCTAAACTTAAATGACCATAAAGTGTAAAAAACACTTGATTCTCTATAGTATGTTCTAAAATTATAGTTGGCCCATAATCGCCATAGTTTGTGTTGTTTTTAAAACTATGAATCGTTCCCTGTAATGGGGCGTAAATATTTTCTCCAGCGTCCAACCAAAAGTCAATACCAAGGTGGATATTCCGTTCCATACTATGATTAGCAGGGTTAAAATAACCGCTTCGTTTATAAATATTTCGCTGTTCTAAATAACCCCCATAAGCAACTTTAGCTTGATGTGACTTTAAATGGGATTGCATAAACTTTTCCCAATCTGAAGATGACGCTACATTGAAGGTATTTAGCTGAGGATTGGTTTCAGAAAGATTAATCGGAACATACGCACTTGATGCTATTTTAGGGTTTAAAACAGGATGTGCATTCCGACTTAATTGTTTTAAAAATATGTTGAATGTAGATGGACTCATACATTCAAAAGTAAAAAACTATTGCATAATTACCTCGCTAAACTTTGCATTTACAACAATAGTTTTATAGCTACTTAAATTTCCGGTAGAAAAGCTAGCCACATTTTCATCGCTGCTATTATTTGGATGAAGTAATCTAGAATGTGTGCCTTTATATTGTAAATTAAAGCCTGTATTAGGTAAACGTAATAAGGCGTCGCTATTTTCTAAAGTAATATTAATATTGTTAAATGTGCTATCTATATTTCCTATGTTTAGGTCGCCAAAACTTCCATCAATAATAGCATTTCCTTTAATGGTACCTAAATCTATATTTGATGAATTTGCACTTAGCACTAACCTGTCTACATTATTTACACTTGCTTGATCTACAAAATTTAGGAGTAATTCTCCTGCTTTCCATGTAGTAATATCTACTGGCGCATAAGAAACATTGATGGAAGTGTTACTTCCATCAATACTACTTGCTAATAATGCTGTATGCGATAAATTGGCTTTAACATTATTTATGTTTGCCGCAAATTTTAATTCGCCATGGCGAACGTTTATATTTAATTTTGCTTTTTTAGGCATTTTAATTTTAATGCTTTTCTTTACCCCATCGTTTGCGCTATTAAATTGTTTTATTCTTGCCTTACGTCTTGCTTCGTTTGCCTTTTGTCTAGCCTCCATTCTTGCCTTGGCATGCTCTTGACGTTCTTTTATGGCTTGTTCTCTTGCTTCTTGGCGTTGTTCTAAAACTGCTTGACGCTCTTCTAAGCGTTTTGCTTTTTGTTCCATTTGCTTTTCAAAACGTTTTCCCCAAGCTTCCATTTCTTTTCCAAATTTTTCTCCAAATTCTTCACCAAACTTTTCACCCCAGGCTTCCATTTTCTTCTCAAACGCTTTCATTTCAGCACTATTTTCCCATTTTTTGGACCAAGCTTCCATTTTTCTTGCATATTCTTCGCCATACTTTTCACCATATTCTTCGCCCCATTTTTCTAAGTAAGCTTCGCCTTCTTTTTGGTATTTTTTATAATCGAACCCTTTTCCTGCCATACCTTCTGGAAGTTCTGGTAATGGTGGCACCGATGGCATTTCTGGCATATCTGGCAATGGGGGCACAGGTGGTATTTCAGATAAAAGTAATGACTCTAATAATGGTTCTACAATAGGAATTTCTGGAATCTCTGCCAATTCCATTTCCATAATACGAAGTGCATCGGTATAAGAGTCTTCAAATAAAACTAAATTTTCGTCCCAAGATCCTAATTCACCTAAAGTAACAATACTTACGTTAGATTTTGAAGCATCTATATCTACTCCCCAAGATTCTAAAAACTTGCGTAATTCGGCTTCAGAAAGTTTATCGCTTTCAATATAAGCTTCAATTTCAATGATATCTTTATTCCAAGTGTCTATTTCTAAATTTGTATAACTCGTGTTTAAATCGATAACTACATCGTCATTAACATTAATAGATTGAGAGACTTTCTCTAATCGTTGTTGCGCCATAGCACTTGATATAAAAAGCACCAAGCTTAATGTTATTATTTTAGTTAAAAATTGCATGATTTTAAATTGTTTTTTGACTGTTGTTTGAAAGTGTTTCTAATTGTTCTTTTAAACGATATAACAGATTAAGACGCATTTTAAGGTTATTAATTAAGGCATTTACTGTAAACTCATTGGGACCATTTTTAGTTAACTCCTTGGACAATTTTTTGTATTCTTGATTGAGCGCTTCTAGGCGTGTAATATAGCCGTCAAATAATTCTTTATTTTCTGATGTTACTTTAACCTTAGACAGCTCATAATTAATACTCGCTAAATAATAGTCCTCTATTTTTTTTAGGTCTGGCGATACATCGCCTAGTGTTTTCTCTGGTTGCGTTCCCTTATTAGTCGTCTCTGCTACAGTATTTTCAATGGGTTTATCAGATGAAAAAATCATGGCATAACCTATTCCTAAAACAACCACTATACTAGCCGCTATAGAGAACCAATACCACCGTTTTGATTTTGGTGCATCTACCTCTGGAAATGTATTATCCAAACGGGTTAAAAAACGTTTTTCATGACCTTTAGGCATTGTGACCTGTTCGTTATTTTGATTGCTTTTTAAAAGTTCTTTAATATCCTGTGCCATGTGTTTTAAATTTTAAACTGTTTTGTAACTTTTTCTTACCTCGTGATAATTGTGTTCTTGAGGCTACTTCTGTTATGTTTAATATGCTGGCAATTTCTTGATGATCGTAACCTTCTATTAAATACAACATAACCACAAACCTATATTTATCGGGTAAATCTTCTATAGCGTGTTTAACATCTTGTACTGTTATATCGTCATTTACTAACCATTTGTCATCTATTTCTGTATCGACCACTTTAAGATGTCCTTCATCCAACTGTAATAGTTGATGCTTTTTAGTCTTTAAGGTATCGATACAAGTATTAATCACAATACGTTTTAACCAAGCACCAAAAGTCACTTCTGCTTCAAATTGATGCAGTCTTGAAAACGCTTTTATAAACGCCTCTTGTACAGCATCTTCAGCTTCTGCTTCATGTGTTAAAAACCTACGTGCCACAACATACATACCATTGCAGTACTGGTTGTATAACTGCATTTGTGCCATACGGTTATTTTGTTTGCATTTTGCTATAAGCTGCTCTTGAAGCATGCGCTATTTTTTTGGTTTCTTGATTAGTTCACTTTAAAGACGACACAAAAACATTTGTGTTGCAAAAAATGTAAAAGTTTTTTAAGTTATTAAAATATTACGGAAGATTTGAACGTTTCTCTTTTACGAGTACAAGTTTTCTATTTATCTTTGATTGCTTAATTAATCCAAATATTTATGAACAGATTTTTGAAATGGGTTTTATGGGTATTACTCCTTGTTGCTGTTGGGGTTTTCCTCTATTCTTATTTTATTGATGATAGTTTATTAAACAAACGTTTAAGTCCTAAAGACACGGTTTCTTTTGCTAAGAATGATTTAAAACTACAAGTGTTTTATAATCGTCCTTCTAAACGAGGTCGTGATATTTTTGGTGGTTTAGTCCCTTATAAAAAAGTATGGCGTACAGGCGCTAACGAGGCAACTACTTTTGAAACCAATCAAGCCTTAAATATAAAAGGCGATTCGCTACCCGTAGGGAAATATACATTGTGGACTATTCCTAACGACTCTACTTGGCATGTTATGTTTAATTCTAAACAATATCCTTGGGGAGTTGATATGGAAATGAACCCGATGCGTGACCCTAATTTTGATCTTATTAACATTGAAGTTCCTGTTGAAAAAATTAACACGACTGTAGAGCAATTTACCATAGGTTTTGACAATGCTTTAGACGATTTATCTCTTACTATGGTTTGGGATAATGTAAAAATAGCTGTTCCTTTATCTAAGTTTGGCGAAGAAAAATAAACATACCTCGGCGTTACATGAAAAAGATGGTGTCTCAGATCCTGAGATTACCAACATTTCTCATATTAATAAATTTAAACAAAAACGTAAAGCACAGCCTAATGCTCAATCACTAACTCAAGATATTATTTCAGGCGATATAACAGCATTAAGTCGTGCTATAACTTTAGTTGAAAGCACAAACCCTACACATTATAAAAAGGCTTCAGAAATTATTAAACAATGCTTAAAGTACGCTAATAACTCCACTAGAATTGGTATTACAGGTGTTCCAGGTGTAGGTAAAAGTACATTTATTGAAGCTTTTGGTGAGTATTTAACCTCTCAAGGAAAAAAAGTAGCAGTCTTAGCTGTAGATCCTAGTAGCTCTGTAACAAAAGGCAGTATTTTAGGCGATAAAACCCGTATGGAAGCTTTGGTGAACAACTCCAACGCCTTTATTAGGCCGTCGGCTTCTGGTAATTCGCTTGGCGGTGTTGCTAGAAAAACACGTGAAGCTATTATTTTATGTGAAGCTGCTGGATTTGACACCATTATTATAGAAACTGTTGGTGTTGGACAAAGCGAAACAGCTGTACATAGCATGGTTGATTTCTTTTTACTATTAAAGTTGGCTCGTGCTGGCGATGAATTGCAAGGTATAAAACGTGGTATTATTGAAATGGCCGATGCAATAGCAATAAATAAAGCCGATGGCGATAATATAAAAGCTGCAAAATTAGCCAAAGTAGAATTTAATCGGGCATTACACCTTTATCCCGAAAAAACATCTGGTTGGACACCTAAAGTCACCCTTTGTAGTGCTTTACAAAAGGAAGGGATTGATAGTATTTGGGAGATTATTTCCAACTATATAGCCCAAACAAAAACCAATGGTTATTTTGAGCATAAACGTTTAGAGCAACATAAGTTTTGGTTAACACAAACCATAGAAGAACAATTAAAGCAACGTTTTTTTAATCATGAGGTTATTAAAAAAGCCTTAGCTACACAACTTCAGCTTATAGAAGATAATAAAACTACACCTTTTGCTGCAGCCGAGTATTTATTAAGTTTGGAAAAAGACTTATAAAAAATTCTCTTTATACCAAGCAACTTGTTTTTCTACAGCCTCTAACAAGGTTGTTTGCGGATTATACTGTAATAATTCCCTTGCCTTATCTATATTTGCTTTTGTGCGCCACTGGTCTCCAGGACGCTTAGGCTTAACATCTATTTTTATTTGCTTTCCTAAAACCTTTTCAACAGCTTCTATACCTTCTTGTGTGGTATGTTCCACTTCGGTTCCTAAGTTAATTATTTCACCATTAACAAGATCTTCTTTTTCTATTACAGATACCACGCCATCGACAATATCGCCAACGTATGTAAAGCTTCTTAAGTGTTTATCGCTACCTTCAAATAACGGAAAGGCTTCATCTTTTAAACCTAATGCAATAAGTTTAGTGTACATTTTCTCTGGACGTTCTCTTGGCCCAATAACCGAATACAATCGTAACGAACAAGAGGCCATTTGTTTTTCTCTCGATTTTTGAAGCACTAACTGCTCGGCCGCTAATTTTGTTACGCCATAATGTGAGGCCGGTTTTGGAGCTTTATCTTCTGGAAAAGTAGCTTCTAACCCATAAATTGACGATGTTCCTATGTTAACAAACAGCTTTAAGTCTGGCAATTGCAACGCATAATCAATAAGGTTTTTTGTAGCAATAATATTGTTACTAAAATAATCTTCGAAAGAGGATGTTGAAGAAATTCCTGGCTGCGCAGCAAAATGAAAAATATAGTTAATATCTTTAGGCAAAACAGTTTCTAAATTACTCTCTCTTAAATCGTAATCTAAAACCTGTATTCCTGCGCTGGATAACGCCTTTTTATTTAAGTTTTTTAACTCTTTACTATAATAGGGTGAAAAATTGTCTATGCCTATTACTTCGTGACCTAAATGTTGTAATCTTTCTGCCGTATGTGAACCAATAAAACCAACAGCTCCTGTAACTAAAATTTTCATAAATTAATTAATAGCGTTATTTACAAAGTAACATCTTTTACCTAAACATTTAAAACATTAAGGTAAAAGATTATTTGTTAAACAAGATTATATCTTCTTTTAAAATATTCATTCAACCTATAAAACATAACTCCTGATAAGGCTCCAAATGTTAATCCGCTTAATACATCTAATGGATAATGAACACCTATGTAAATTCGACTATATCCCATAGCTATTGACCAAATAACCATAATCCAAATCAGGTTTTTAAAGCGTCGTCGAAGTAGCAAACTACTAAATACCGCTACGGCCATAGAGTTTGAAGCATGACCTGAAAAATACCCATATTTACCACCACAATACGGTTTTACTAAACGCATTAAACTTTGCAACGCCTCTTCATGGCAAGGCCTTGGACGCATTAAGCCATGCTTAAACACATTGGTAATTTGGTCGGTAAAAGTTACCATAGCCACAATAAGCACTAATGTTAGTAAGAACATTTTATGGTTTTCTTCTTTAAAAATAAAAAAGAGCAATATGGCATAAAGTGGTATCCAATAAAATTTGGTGGTATAAAACATCCAAAAAGCGTCCCAACTTTTTGTTCCTAAATTATTTAAGTAGATGAATAACTCGGTATCTAAATGTAAAATTTGTTCTAACATAGTTTTTAATCGTCTTCGTAACGTGCTACTTCCCTATCGTAAAATTCTAAAGCTTGTTGAATAAGATTTTCGGTTTCGGTTTCTAACTCTTTTTGATCGTGTTGATCAAAATCTTCTAACCATTCTATATCATCATTTTCTAGATTAAGGATAAATCTAGGAAAATCGGTATGCACAACAAATACAGTATCCGGAAAATCGGTGTTATCGCCCAGTAAAAATTTAGGAAGTTCCATGTTTAGAGATAATTAATTTTTTGGTTAATATATGAAATCTAATATACAACAAAATTGCGGCTATTGTTAATCCTGCTAATAAGCCTAACCAAATACCAAAACTTCCATAAACGTGTTCTTTTCCTAAGAAATAACTTATCGGAAATCCAACTATCCAATAGGAAATAAAGGTAATTACTGTTGGTACTTTTACATCTTGCAACCCTCTTAACGCACCTAACATAATAACTTGTATGCTATCGCTAATTTGAAAAATAGCCGCAGCTATTAATAAGGTTGCTGCTATGGATACCACTTCGGTATTATCAACTAAATTAGTAACATCATCATAATCCACATACAATTTAGGTAATACATTATGCATAAGTAAGAAGAAAATAGCAAATAAGGTTGCTAAAATAATACCTAACAAAAATATAGATACCGCAATACGACGAAGCTCTAAATAATTATGCAGTCCTTTTTGATTTCCAACTCGAATCATGGCTGCCACACTTAATCCTGTAGCTACCATAAACGTCATAGATGATAAATTTAGTGCAATTTGATTAGCTGCTTGTGGGTTTTTACCTAACAACCCACTTAACCAAATAGCTGCTGTAAAAATACCAACCTCGAAAAACATTTGCATGGCGCTTGGCGTCCCTAAATTAAGTAGTTTCTTAAGCATTAATTTATCTAATACAAACAACTTAATATGTGTTACAAAATCTTGAGATTTCTTGTGCTTCATAAGTAACCACCATAAAAAAGCGACCATTATAAAACGCGACAGTAACGTCCCATAAGCGGCACCTACAATTCCTAATTGTGGAAATCCTAACTTACCAAAAATGAGTACATAGTTTAAAATAACATTTACAACATTGGCTAACAAAGTTGCATACATAGGGTATTTAGTCATAGATAACCCATCGCTAAACTGTTTGAAGGCTTGAAAAACAACTAATGGGATTAACGAAAAGGCTACCAAATCTAAATACGGCATAGCCAATTCTACAACCTCGGCAGGTTGCTTCATAAGATACATTAAGGGTTTAGCAAAAAACAATAACGCAAATAATGCTATACCTAAAACAAGACATAAAAATAACCCGTGTTTAAAGGCCGATTTTCCTTGCTGAAAATTTTTAGCACCATCGGCTTCGGCTACTAAAGGTGTTATAGCTGTTGAAAAACCAATTCCTAACGACATGGCTACAAACATAAAACTGTTTCCTAAGGATACAGCAGCTAGTTCGGCTGTTCCTAATTGCCCCACCATAATATTATCGATAAAGCTCACAAACGTGTGCCCTAACATACCTAACATTACTGGTGCTGCCAATTTCCAGTTATAACTAAATTCTTTTGTGTAGTCACTTAAAACCATGGCGCAAAAGTACTGCTTAGGTTTAAGCTAAACGAATATATAATCTACAATTTTGTGACTTTATTTTTAGCTATTTCAAACTCTTCGACCATGTCTTTTACAATTTGCGACACAGGCTTAACCTCATGAATTAATCCCGAAATTTGCCCTATTTCTAATTCGCCTTCCTCTAAGTCGCCTTCAAACATGCCTTTTTTAGCTCGTGCACGTCCTAAAAGGGTTTTAAGGTCATCGACTGAAGGGCTATTCTTGTAAAGCTCTTGAATATCTTGAAAAAACTTATTTTTTATTAACCTTACTGGCGCTAACTCTTTTAATGTTAACTGAGTATCGCCTTCTTTGGCATTAACAACCACTTGCTTAAACGCTTGATGTGCCGAACTTTCTTCGCTAGCTACAAAGCGACTTCCTACTTGCACACCATCGGCTCCTAAAACCATACAAGCTAACATGGCTTGCCCGTTGGCAACACCTCCTGCTGCAATTAATGGAATTTCTAATTGCTCTTTTACCATAGGAATTAAGGTAAGCGTTGTGGTTTCATCGCGGCCATTATGTCCGCCAGCTTCAAATCCTTCAGCTACTACAGCATCTACGCCAGCTTCTTGTGCCTTTAGTGCAAACTTGACACTACTTACTACATGAACTACGGTTATGCCTTTTTCTTGTAACCATTTGGTCCACGTTTTTGGATTTCCTGCTGAAGTGAATACAATTTTCACTCCTTCTTCAACAATAATATCCATGATTTTTTCAATATCAGGATATAGCATAGGTACGTTTACGCCAAACGGTTTATCGGTAGTCTTCTTACATTTTTGAATGTGTTCTCTAAGGACTTCTGGATACATGCTACCAGCTCCTATTAACCCTAAAATCCCTGAGTTACTAGCTGCCGATGCCAACCGCCAACCGCTATTCCAAATCATTCCTGCTTGGATAATTGGATACTCAATATTAAAAAGTTCTGTAATTTTATTGTTACTCATAATAATGATTTAGGCGTTTTAAAAAATGATTTTACTCACTAAGTGAGATTTAAAATGTTCCGATGTTTACATCGAAATGTGTTTTTGGTTTCCGTTTAATGCCTCTCAAGCTTGCTCTGAGATTGTTTACTTATTACGAAATAACTCCAGACCCTACAAGCTCATCTTCTATATACCATGCTACAAATTGACCTTCGGTTATAGCAGATTGTGGTTGCTCGAACACAACATACAATCCATTTGCAACTTTATGTAATTTGGCTTTTTGTAACGGTTGTCTGTATCGAATACGCGCCATAACATCCATGGTTTCTCCTTCGTTTAAAGACAAGTCTTCTCTAACCCAATGCAACTCATCGTTAGTAATAAAAAGGGCACTCTTATATAACCCTGGATGTGATTTCCCTTGACCTGTATAGATTACATTTTCATTTACATCGGTTTCTATAACAAATAATGGTTCTGCTGTTCCGCCAACGGCTAACCCTTTACGTTGTCCTTTGGTAAAGAAATGGGCGCCTTGGTGTTTTCCAACAACCTTACCATCTATTTGCTGATAACTCACTTTTTCTGATAAATATTTTAGTTCCTCTTCCTTGGACTTAAACTCAGGGAGTTCCTTATTATACTTATCATGATTATTGGCTACTTCAACAATAACACCTTCTTTAGGTTTTAATTGCTGTTGTAAAAAATCTGGCAATCTTACTTTACCAATAAAACAAAGTCCTTGTGAATCTTTTTTATCGGCTGTAATAAGGTTTTGTTCTGCAGCTATTTGCCTCACTTCAGGTTTGGTTAATTCACCAATAGGAAATAATGCCTTAGCTAATTGCGCTTGCGATAATTGACATAAAAAATAGGATTGATCTTTGTTGTCATCTACTCCTGCCAATAATTGATATACTTCTTCTCCTTCTTTTGTAATAGTTCCTTTTCGGCAATAATGTCCTGTTGCTACATAATCGGCACCTAGGTCTAAAGCTATTTTCATAAACACATCAAACTTAATTTCACGATTACATAACACATCTGGGTTTGGGGTTCGTCCTTTTTCGTATTCGTTAAACATATAATCAACAATACGCTCTTTGTATTGTTCGCTTAAATCGACGGTTTGAAAAGGGATTCCTAATCTATCTGCCACTAACATGGCATCGTTGCTATCTTCTAACCATGGACACTCATTAGATATGGTTACAGAATCGTCATGCCAATTTTTCATAAACAATCCTATAACCTCATACCCTTGCTCTTTTAAAAGGTATGCTGTTACACTAGAATCTACACCTCCAGAAAGTCCAACTATTACACGTTTTTTCTTATTCATAATTGTTTGCAAAGATACATTAATTTATGCTGTTTTATTATTCAGTTTTTAAGATTGATTTCATTATCAAGATATAACATTCTACCCTACAAATAGTTACAAAAAAACTCATCTATTTAACATTTTTTTATTATGAAATCGCACTTATTTTGGCTATATTGCGCCCACTTATGTTTAGGTAGCTTTCCCCACTTGGATTGATTAATAGCTTACTCAACATGTGAAATACCTAAATAAAAAAAGCTCCTTTTAAAAAGGAGCTTTTATATTTTTATCACCTCAACTTAATGTTGTTTATATGGGTTTTTGCTCCTTCTGGTAAAATCCTCCTCTTTTTCTATTTCTCCATTTTTCTTGTAATATGTCCATACACCATCTCTTCTAT
The DNA here is from genome assembly GCF_037126245.1 of Mangrovimonas cancribranchiae. Taxonomy (NCBI): domain Bacteria; kingdom Pseudomonadati; phylum Bacteroidota; class Flavobacteriia; order Flavobacteriales; family Flavobacteriaceae; genus Mangrovimonas; species Mangrovimonas cancribranchiae. The sequence continues at coordinate 805,041 of NZ_CP136925.1, read as the reverse complement.
TATTTTTGTATTGCCCTTTAAGCTTTAACTTACCTTCTGGTCCGTAAAAATTGGCTTTGCCATATAATTCATCATGAATATAATTATACTCTTTAATTAGCGTACCATCTTCATCGTACCATAAGGATTGCCCATGAAGTTTTCCCTCTTTAAAATGACTTTTTTCAGCAATTTGACCATTTAAGTAGTAAACAACACTTTCTCCTTCAAGATTTCCATTAGTATTATAATTTTCAATAGTCATAACTTGGTTAGAATTATTATGAAAGTATTTCCAAGTTCCTATATGCTTTTTACCAAGCATGTTGCCTTGACTTATAATTTTACCATTTGAAGCAAAAAAAGTCACCTCTGCTATGTTATTTTGCGCATTAAATGTTCTAGTAGCTGTTAAACTTGGTTTGCTATTTACATTTTTGTAAAACTTAAATGTTCCTATTTCTTTACCATGGTTAAACTCACCTTCATAACGTAGTACATGGGTGTTTTTATAGTTCTTTTTCCAAACACCATGGCGTTTTCCATTAGCATCGAATTGATTTACTTTTTCTTGAGCTATTAATGTTGCTATTGATAGCAAGAATACACCACCTATAATAGTTAATGTTTTGAACATAAATTGTTTTTCTTTTAAAAACGGTTACACTCTTAAAATATTATAACAAAAAAGCTGCCAAAAGGCAGCTTTACATTTATTTTTTTCGTTGTTGCGCTTTCTTTTGTTGTTCTGCCTGTTCCATCATTTCTTTCATTTTCTTTTGGAAACGATTTTCTTTTTTAGGCTTTTTCTTATTCTGCTGAATTTTGGCATGTATTTTATCTTCGTCAATGATATAGTTTTTAATGACTAGCATAATTCCAATAGTAATTAAATTGGATACAAAATAATACAAACTTAATCCTGAAGCATAGTTATTAAAGAAGAACAACATCATTAATGGGGAGAAGTAAATCATATACTTCATCATTTTACCCATATCTGGCATACCTTCTTGCGTTGGTTGCGAAGCCATTTGTTGTCCTGTGGTCATTTTCATATAAATAAATATAGCTATAGATGCTAGAATAGGGAACAAACTTACATGGTCACCATAAAACGGAATGTTAAATGGTAGCTTAGCAATCGTATCGTACGAAGATAAATCTTCTGCCCAAAGGAACGGTTTTTGTCTTAAAACAAATGCCGATGGAAAAAACATAAACAAGGCATAAAACACTGGTAATTGCATTAGTGCTGGTAAACATCCAGCCATCGGGCTCGCCCCAGCTTTACTGTATAACGCCATGGTTTCTTGTTGTTTTTTCATGGCATTATCTTTATACTTCTCGTTAATTTCGTTAATTTCTGGCTTTAATATTCTCATTTTTGCCTGAGACACATATGACTTGTATGTTACAGGTGACATAGCAATTCTTACTAAAACTGTCATAACAATAATGGCAATTCCGTAAGGAAAAACACCACTTAAAAAGCTAAATAATGGAATAAATACATAGCGATTAATCCAACCAAAAATACCCCACCCTAGTGGCATAATTTCATCAAGGTTACGATTATAACTACTTAATACTTCGTAATCGCTTGGCCCAAAGTATAAATCCATTGTTTTATTAATTTCGCCACCTTTAACTTCTAAAGGTAATTTAGAAGAAAATGCTTTGGTGTATAAAGTGTCTATTTCTTCGTCTTGTACTAAGTTTTTAGACACCATGTTGGCTGTTGCAAACGGCTCGTCTGCTAATAAAACTGATGTAAAGAAATGTTGCTTGTAAGCCACATAAGTTACCGATTCTTCGGTATCGTCACTTAATTCGCTTTGCCCTAAATAACTGTCTTTGCCACCATCGTATTCGTATACCAATTCGGTATAACGATTTTCGTAAGATATACTTTTAGCATGACGATAAGTTTTTAAATCCCAATTTAAATCTATAGGTTGAGACCCATTAATTACATTATTCATGCCTTGCGATCTGATGGTAAAATCCATCATATAATCGTCTGGTTTAAGCTCGTAACGGTATTCTAAAAACTTATCTGACCCGGCTTTAAGCTTCATGGAAACCACTGTATTATCACCATTTTTAGTGACCGATGGTTCAAAATAAAGGTCTCTAGTATTTAAGGTTCTGTTATCAGATGTTCCAAAATTGATATTAAAATCGGCATTGCCATCTTTAATTATATAAATAGGAATGGAATCGTAATTAACAAATTCTTTCAGCTTAACTTCTGATAAGTAGCCACCTTTATTACTAAACTTTAATTCAAACAAACTGGTTTCAACCAATGTTGTTTCATCTTTTGCAGATGGTAAGGTAGAGGAATACGCTAACGCTCCTAGCTTTCCTTTTAAGGCTTCAAGTTTTAACGAGTCTGTAGGCGAAGGCGCGGTAAAATCTTCTGAAGAGACAACTTTTGTATCGGTTGCTTCTGCAGCCTTCTTCTCGGCTTCTACTTGTGCTTGTTTTGCTTGCTCTTCTGCTTCTAACTCTTCTGGAGTTGGCTGATTGGTGTACATAATGTACACAAGTATTCCAAAGATTAGGATAAACCCAATAATAGAATTAATGTCTAGTTTTTTTTCTTCCATACTACTTCTTAAATCTAGACGGGTTTAAATCAAAAACCTGTCCCAAACTATATTTTGTGCCATACTGACACATATTTTATTTTGTTTTATGCTCTGATGCCGCTTTTACAAATGCCACAAATAATGGATGCGGATTGGCAACCGTACTTTTATATTCTGGATGATATTGCACACCTACAAACCAAGGATGAGATGGTATTTCTACCACTTCAACCAAACCGGTATCTGGGTTTACTCCTGTTGGTACCATACCTGCTGCTTCTATTTGCTCGCGATACGCATTATTAAATTCAAATCTATGACGGTGTCTTTCTGTTATTGTATCTTGGTTATAAACAGCTTTAACTATCGAGTTTTCTTTTAATTGACATGCCCATGCACCTAAACGCATGGTTCCTCCTTTGTCTTCTACATGTTTTTGTTCTTCCATTAAATTAATGACAGGATGAGACGTATCAGGATCCATTTCGGTTGAATTAGCATCTTGTAATTTTAATACATTTCTAGCGTATTCTATAACTGCCATTTGCATACCAAGACAAATACCAAAAAATGGAATGTTGTGTTCGCGTACATATCGCACAGCTTCTATTTTACCTTCAATACCGCGCTCCCCAAAACCTGGCGCGACTAGTACACCGTTTAAATGTGCTAGTTTTTCCTTTACACTTTTGGTATCGAGATGCTCAGAATGAATAGCTTCTACATTTACTTTCACTTCATTTTCTGCTCCTGCATGAATAAAAGCTTCTAAAATAGATTTATAAGAATCTTGAAGCTCGACATATTTTCCTATTAAACCAATGGTTATTTCTGCTTTAGGATTTTTATGACGTTGCAAAAACTGATTCCATTGTGTTAAATCTGGTTTAGAGCTATTTAATGCCAATTTCTTTAAAACAACTTTATCTAAGCCTTGATTAAGCATTAAATTAGGAACATCGTAAATAGTAGAAGCATCTATAGATTGTATCACCGCTTCTTCACGTACATTACAAAACAAGGCTAATTTTGTGCGTAAATCTTCTGGCAGTTCATGCTCGGTACGACATACTAAAACATCGGCTTGAACACCGCTTTCCATTAAGGTTTTTACACTATGCTGTGTTGGTTTTGTTTTTAATTCGCCTGCGGCAGATAAAAAAGGTACTAATGTTAAATGAATAACAATACCATTGTTGTCACCTAAATCCCATTTTAACTGACGTACAGCTTCTATGTAGGGTAACGACTCAATGTCGCCGACTGTTCCTCCAATTTCGGTAATAACTATATCATAATCTCCAGACTTGCCAAGGATTTGGATACGTTCTTTAATTTCATCTGTAATGTGTGGTACAACTTGAACGGTTTTTCCTAAAAATTCGCCGCGACGTTCTTTTTCTATAACACTTTGGTAAATTCTACCTGTTGTTACATTATTAGCCTGACTTGTATTGACGTTTAAAAAACGTTCGTAATGTCCTAAATCAAGATCGGTTTCTGCACCATCTTCCGTAACATAGCATTCGCCATGTTCGTATGGGTTTAATGTCCCTGGGTCGACATTAATATAAGGATCTAATTTTTGAATTGTTGTACGGTATCCTTGAGCTTGAAGTAATTTTGCTAAAGAGGCGGCAATGATTCCTTTTCCTAAAGAAGATGTTACTCCTCCTGTAACAAAAATGTATTTAGTTGTTGTTGTCATGTTGCGTTTTTAAACGCAGGCAAATTTACAAAATTAAAACTGTTATTAAAGTATTGTTTGACGAAATAACGTTTAGAATTTAAATTACAGAACTCATTAAAATTCATTTAATTATCTTAGTCATAAATCAACAATCGATTAACATGGCAAATATGACTTTAGAAAGTTTAATAAAAAAATGGTTTGCTTGCTGGGAATGTGGTGATTTAAATAATTTACCTATTTCAAAAAAATTCACACATTCTAGTCCATTTGGAACTATTGAAAGCAAACAATCCTATCTTGAATTGGTTAATAATAATAAAGATAAATTTTTAAATTATAAGTTTACAATACACGATACTATTTACAACAAGAATAAGGCTTGTGTAAGATATACTGCCACACAAGAAGATTTTGAATTAGATGTTAGTGAGTGGTATTATGTTAAAAATAATTATATTGAAAAAATCATTGCTTATTACCATATTGGTGATATTAAAGAAGAGCGTTTGCTAAACAGTTAATTATTTTTAAATATTTCTTTTATGACATCATTTGAAGGCTATATTGATATTAATAAACCTCAGAAAGAAGTTTCAAAGATTTTTGCTAATCCAGATAATTTAATACATTATCAAGACGGGTTTGTAAAAAAAGAGTTAATTCGTGGTGAAGCTGGTAAGGCTGGTGCGGTTTCAAAAATGTATTACAAATATGGAAAACGTGACATGGTTTTAACGGAAACGATTGTAAAAAACGAATTACCTAATACTTTTATAGCAAATTACCACCACAAACATATGGACAATTCTTTAACGTCTGAGTTTGTTGTTTTAAATGAGAATAAAACTCGCTATAAGTATTATGGCTCTTACACTAGAATAAGCTGGGTTATTCCTAAGTTAATAGCTATTTTTTATCCTAAACTTTATAGAAAACAGGCCGAAAAATGGATGACACAATTTAAAAACTACGTAGAGTCTCGATAATATTATAGTTTAGGATATTGCTTTTGAATGTTCCTAATTAAGTGCTCTAAACCATTTACCTTTAATTCGTATACGGTCTGCAACATATCGCCAAGCTTTCCTTTAGGAAACCCTTTGCTGTGGTACCACACTACGTAATACTCGGGAAGATCTATTAAGTACCTTCCTTCATATTTTCCGTAAGGCATTTTTGTATGTGCTAATTTTATTAAAAATGTTTTATCAGGCTGCAAGGGATTGTTATTCTAATTTAAACTGAGATAATTCTTTTAATTCATCACGTACTCTTTTTTGCCACTGTAACTGTTTGTCCTTATTTCTGGAATAGTCAGTTTCATTATCGTATTGATTTTGGAAATTGGCCAGCTCTTTAAGAATAGTTTCGTGAATAGCATTTAAACGATCTCTAACTTTATTTGAGATTTTTACCTGAGAAATACGCTTTCTAAATTTTCTAGCAAACAACTCGGTAATATCAAAATGCAATTGTTCGTGTGCTAAAACATGAGCATCGACCTGGTTTTTTTTGTACCATGATTTGTTAGGGTAAAATTGCGATTTCACTTCTGTTTTAAAACCTATTACATTATCATTATTAGTATTAACCGAAAATGAAAATACAATTCCTGAGGCTGTTACTGCTACAGCACCAGAAGTACTATCGGGTTGAGCTATAAAATTAGACCAAGATAAGTTTACTGCATCAGTCCAAAGAATAACGGGTTCTTTGGGCTGTGAAAACCCGACAAAAAAACAACACAACGCTAAAAGCCTAATCATAAACTACCAATTAAAAGAAATGTTTTTCTTTATATCTGGGTGTAAACTGTAATAAACTGGACATGTTACTGCCGTCCTTTCAAGAATATTTTTAAGGTTATCGTTTAAAACTTCTGGAAATGTAAGCACAATATCAATCCTAGAAATACGTCTTGGGTTACTTGCCATGGTTTTTGTAACTTCTGCTGTTGTTCCAGATATATCAACATTTAAGTCTCTGGCTTTAATACCCATAACGGTTAACATACAATTAGCTAAACCTGTTGCAACAGTATCTGTTGGTGAAAAAGCTTCGCCTTTACCATTATTATCTGTTGGCGCATCGGTAATATAAGTCTCGCCAGATTTTAAGTGCTCGTTTTTTGTTCTTAAACTACCTAAGTATGTTACTTTAGATGTCATTTTACTCTACCTCTATAACCTTTAAATCGTCGTACTTTACCAAGTAAACGGTATTGTTATAATAGCCGCCAAAAAGCTTCTTCTTATAAGCAAACTTATTTTCTACATACTCTGTTAAAGGTGCATTATTAACCGACTCATATAAATCATCATAGGATGCTAATCGTAACACAACATCCATGGTAATATCAAAACCACGTACCGCTATTTTATTAGGAGTAATGCCAAATCTTTTTTCGTAAGCTTTTACAAAGCTATTGTGGTTTTCTGAATCGTAAGATTTTGCTAAAGCAGGAAAATGAAAGTTAAGGTTTGATAAATGATAATTAGAAACATTATCATTTTCAAAAGCACTGTTCATATTTGTTGTTGCTAATACTATTGTTTTTCCATCTACATTTGTATAAGCATTTAGTTTACTGGTAACATTAGAAACTAACCCAGGATTATCCGATTCTAAAAACACGATATTTTTCCCTGGTTTTAGTTTATCTGTAATATCGGCGTCGTACACAAAATATGCTTCTTCTCCTTCTTTATTTTTTCTTGAAAATACTTGCGATGCTCTAGGAAAAGTGGCCTTTAAATCATTATTCACTTTAGTATGTTTCGCATCGGAAATAATAATCATATTTGTGTATGTAGTGTCTTTTTGAAAATAACTTACGACTTTATCTCTCAACAGATCTTCTGAAGGACGCGATTGAAAAACATTTTCGTAAAGTTGTACATTTTTGGTTATTGGTGAAATAACAGGTGTATTGCTACTTTTTAATTCTGAAGCTACTTTATTTAAGTTATTTGGCATTAATGGCCCAATTACAGCATCGGTATTTTCTAAATCTTCAGAACGCAAAATTTGCATCACTTCACTTAACTGGTTTTTCGTATCATAAACATTAATATTAAGCGAAAGTCCCATTGTTTTTAAAGAGTCTAAAGCAATTAAAGCGCCTTCATAGAAATCTAAAGACGTCTTTAAAAAGGGATTTTTTGCAAGTTGTTGTTTATTATCGGCAATAGAATCTGATACGACTTTGTTTAACTGAAAAGGCAACATAAAAACTATGCGCTTTGTACCAAAAGATATACTATCGGTTAAATCTATTTGATTTTCAACAATAGTATTATTTGTATCTTGCAAACTAGCTTGGTATGGCACTTTTAAAATCATACCATTTTTTAAGCCACTTTCTTTTAGTTCTGGATTTAGTGTTTCTAACTCTTCTTGAGAAAGTCCTAGTTTAACTTTTAATCTATAAAATCCTTCTTTAGGCTGAACGGTATAATAGGAATAACGATGATCTATTTCTTTTTCATCTTCTAAAGCTAGATTAGGCACTTGTATTACTTGCCCTTCATCTAACACCTCTCCCATTTCCGGGTTAAGTGCTTCAAGATCGGCTATTGTTATTCCAAACTTATAAGCTATACGCCACTTTCCTTCTTTAGGCAATACGGTATAATCTCTGGTTTTAGAGTTATTGGCTGCCTCCTCTTTTGGTGTTGTAGTATTATCTTTAACAGTTTTATAAACAGGGATTTTTAACTTATCACCTTTTCTTAAATTATTAGCATATAAAAATGTATTATGCTTTTTAATGTCATCTATTTCAAGGTTATAAGCTTTAGAAATACTATAGAGTGTTTCTTTTCGTCTTGTTTTATGTTCTTTAAAACCAATTAATTCTTTGGTAGCTCCAGTATTATTGCCAGTTGAAATTCTAGAGTTTGGAATAATTAAAACACTATTTACCTCGAGGCCTTTTTTGGCATCAGGATTCAAGGAATAAATATCAAATGGTGTAACCTTATATGTTTTCGCAATCTCCTCGATGGTTTCTCCTTGTTGTACTTTATGTGTTTTATAATTTTGAGCTTGCGTTGTCGACACACCACAGCTTAATAATAAAAAGAAAGTCAATAGATAAAGAAATTGTCTCATATAATAATGCTTATTTTTTAATTATTCCCATTCGATAGTTGCTGGCGGTTTAGAGCTAATATCGTATACTACTCTATTAACGCCTTTAACTTTATTTATTATCTCATTTGAAGTTTTTTGTAAAAACTCATAAGGTAAATTCACCCAATCTGCTGTCATACCATCCGTGCTTTCTACGGCACGTAATGCTACGCATTTCTCGTAAGTACGTTCGTCGCCCATAACACCAACACTATTTACAGGCAGCAACATAGCGCCAGCTTGCCATACTTGATCGTAAAGTTCCCAAGATTTCAAATTATTAATAAAAATGGCATCAACCTCTTGTAATATACGAACTTTCTCTCTGGTTAGATCTCCTAAAATACGAATAGCTAATCCAGGACCTGGAAATGGGTGACGTCCTAAAAGGTTTTTATCCATTCCCATGGAAGCACCTACACGTCTCACTTCATCTTTAAATAAAAGCTTTAAAGGCTCGACTATTTTCAACTTCATAAAATCTGGCAACCCTCCTACATTATGATGACTTTTTATAGTAGCACTTGGTCCACCTGTTGCAGAAACACTTTCTATCACATCAGGATAAATGGTTCCTTGTGCTAACCACTTTACATCTTTAATAGCATGTGCTTCATCATCAAAAACTTCAATAAATACGCGACCTATAATTTTTCTTTTCTTTTCTGGATCGCTTACGCCTTCAAGTGCATCCAAAAAGCGTGCCGAAGCATCAACGCCTTTTACATTTAAGCCCATTCCTTCATATTGTTTTAATACGTCGGTAAACTCATTTTTACGTAGTAAGCCATTATTTACAAAAATACAATATAGGTTTTCCCCTATTGCTTTATGTAATAACATAGCAGCTACCGAAGAGTCTACTCCTCCAGATAATCCAAGAACCACTTTGTCATTGCCTAATTTAGATTTTAGCTCATCTACCGTTTCTTCTACAAACGATTGTGGTGTCCAATCTTGTTTTACACCAGCAATATTTACTAAAAAGTTTTCTAATAATTGTTTCCCATCTGTAGAGTGATACACTTCAGGATGAAACTGTAACGCATAAGTTTTTTCACCATTAATTTTATAAGCCGCATTTTCTACGTCATGCGTACTTGCTAAGAGTTCGCCATTAGTTGGTAAAGCTTTAATGGTATCGCTATGACTCATCCAAACCTGACTTCCTTTTGAAATTCCGTTGAATAAATCATCCTCTTTTACAAACGATAAATTGGCACGACCATATTCTCTTGTATTTGAAGGAGCCACTTCACCACCAGAGAAATGTGCTAAATATTGTGCTCCGTAACATACGGCAAGCATAGGTTTTTTACCGCGAATGTTACTTAAATCTGGATGTGGCGCATTTTCGGCTCTTACCGAAAAAGGGCTACCCGATAAAATAACGGCGTGATAGTTTTCTAAATGATTAGGAATCTTGTTGTAAGGATGAATTTCACAATAAATATTTAATTCTCTTACGCGGCGCGCAATAAGCTGTGTATACTGCGAACCGAAATCTAAAATAAGTACGTTGTTGTGTTGCATGTGCAAAATTAACAATTGATTTTTATAATCTATTGATGATTGTATTTTTTATTTCATGGAATCCAAAATCATTTGGATATCGTGTTCTGTTGTATCTGGATTAATAAAGCAAAAACGAGAAACGGTCTCGAAAGTGTCGCCGTTTTTCCATTTTGTAGGGGTTACTAAAGCGAAACCAGATTTATGGTTTTTGTAGGTCCACTCGGTATAATCTTCTGGTTGCCATCCTTTTCGTCTAAATAACACACAGGATAAACTTGGATCTCTAACTAGCTCGACATCTGGGTGCTCTGTAATCATTTTACCAGCAATTTGTGCTAATTCCAACCCGCGTTCCACAGCTTCTTTGTATCTATCTGTACCATGAGTGGCTAAAGAAAACCATAATGGTAACCCACGAACACGTCTTGTAAGTTGTATTTGGTAATCGGTTGGATTAAAACCATGTGCCCCTTCATCTTTAAAAATGTCAAGATACGACCCTTGTTGCGAATGTGCTGCTTTAGCTAGTTCTGGGTCTTTATAAATAACGGCTCCACAATCGTAAGGTGAAAACATCCATTTATGTGGATCGATGGTTATACTATCAGCTCTTTCTATACCGTTAAAAAGGTGTCTTACCGAATCGGCTGCCAATGCACCACCGCCATATGCTGCATCTACATGAAACCAAAGTTTTTCATCTTCGCAAACTTGCGCTATACCTTCTAAATCATCAATAATTCCTGCATTTGTGGTTCCTCCAGTTGCCACAACGGCAAACAAGCGTTTTCGTTGATGGAAGTTTAAATTATCTATGGTTTTGCGCAAGGCGTCTCCTGATAATTCTTCTTCAGAATCGACTAACAGAATATCAACATCGGCCACTTTTGCCATAGCTTTTATTGAAGAATGTGCTCCTATAGAGGTTATAATTAGCCCCTTTTCACGTTTATAGGTTTCATCTTCTCGCCAATGTTCACGCGCAGTAACTATTGCAGATAAATTGGCTGCTGTACCTCCGCTTGTAAACACACCAAACGCTCCTTCTGGCAATCCTGTTAAGGATACAATCCAGCTCATGGCCTCGTTTTCACAAAATATGCCTCCCGCACCTTCCATCCAATAAGCACCATGAATACTTGAAGCCGATGTTACCAAATCAAACATAATGGCTGCTCGAGTTGGTGAGGCTGGCACAAAGGCTAAATTTCTAGGATGATCTACAGGAACATTTGCTTTTGAGAGATGTTGCCTCCAAAGGTTAAAAGCATATTCCCCGCCAATACCTTTTGGTGTAACAGTATCGCCAACAATATTTTTAAGTTCTTCAGCTTTTTTGGTTTTCCTATGGGATGCTCTGTCGCAGAAATTCTATCAATGGCATATTTCATGACATCTAAGGTCATTTCTACCAAATCGATATCTATTTTATGCATGGGTTATTCTAACTTTAGTATTAAAAACTCACTCTTTAGAGGTTGCAAATTTAATACTAACTGCTGAATTAATTGGTCTCCATGCTCTAAATAAAACTCAGAAAAATTAACTTGACGTTCTTGCAAGCTTTGATTAGGAAATAACTCGTTTTGTAACAACTCAACACGACTTAATATATCGCTTAATTTTCGTTTTTGAGCTTTTAACAATCGTTTCTCTAAATGTTCCAAACCTTTTATTTGCTTACGTTCTTGTGCTCCAACAGCTCCTAGAAAAGATTTATCGGTTTGTTCGGCTAGTTTATAAAGGTCTTTAAACTGTTGCTCTAAGTGTTTTTTTTGTGCAGAAAAATCAATATCAATTCTTGAAACTCGTTTAGTTACTTTCGTTATTAAATCAGATTGTTTTAAAAACAAATCTTCAATTGATATATTTAGTTTTTTAAGTTTCTCTTCTTGTTTTTCTGTGATTAGCAACGCCGAATTTCTTAATAAAAGCAATGGAAAAACAACGTTTTGTGTTTCAAAATTAGATTTTAATTGCAACCAATAAGCTAGCTCGCCACCGCCACCTATATAACACAGGTTTGGCAAAATAACTTCTTGATAAAGTGGCCTTAAAATAACATTGGGGCTAAACCGCTCTGGATAAGATTCGACTTCTTTAAGCAATGCCTCTTTTGTCCAGTTTATAGATGTTTCTAAAACAGTATACTCTCCATTTACTTCAACTATGCGTTCCCGAATATTGTCTTTAATATAGAACAGGTTAATCTCTCTTGGTGTGACTTGTATTTTATAGTCGTCTGAAAGGTTATTTAAAGCATCACTTGTTTGATTGACTTCTTTAAATCCCTTTTGATGCAATAATTCATCTTTTATAAACGGCACAAGCAATTGCTTAAGCGCTTTATCATCGCCATCAACAATTACCAACCCATATTCTTTAAACAACTCGTTTGCAAGAAACCTAGTTGCTTGGGTTAAATTATTGTGATTTAAATAAGCGTTTTCAAATAAATTAAGAATGTGTTTTGCATTATTGCTTTTATTTAATTGTTTAGAAAACATCTTGTAGACACCTTCTAGACCACTTAAATCTAACTTTCCTACGGCACCAGAGCTCGATCTTTTCCATTGAATTTTCTTTCCTTCAAAGTTGAAGTAATTAATTTCATCAAAATCATGATCTTCGGTTGCCATCCAATACACCGGCACAAAATTGTAGTTTGGATACGCCTTTTTAAGCTCTTTACACAGGTTAATTGTCGATATAATTTTATATAAAAAATATAATGGTCCCGTAAAGAGGTTTAGTTGATGACCAGTAGTAACTGTAAAGGTTTTGTCGCTTTCTAATAATTTAATATTAGCTTCTGTTTTAGCCGATATATCTACTTTAGCATACTGTTTTTTCAAGCTTTTTGTTAAAACAAGTCTAACTTCGCGATTAAACTGATGCTCTTTTAACTTTATTTGTTTTTTAAAGTTTTCTATTGAAGGATATTCGCCATAAAATGTTTTTAATTCTTCTTTCTCTTCTAGATAATCGCAAATAAGTTTTGAAAAGTAATTAGTGTCCTTGAACGGTATACAGTCTGTTGGCATAAAAAAGTAAGTTATCGAGTTACAAATATACAGTCTTTTATACACTAAGTTCCAAACAAAACGTTAAGAGTATTGCCTTAAATATTACCTTTTGAAAAGAGAATTTAAAGCAAAAAAGCAAGCTAAATTAGCTTGCTTTTTGATAGTTATTAAAATCTATTGTTTTAAATCAAAACGGTCTAATTCCATAACTTTCTCCCAAGCTGAGACAAAATCGTGAACAAATTTTTCTTTAGAGTCGTTAGAAGCATAAACCTCGGCCAATGCTCTTAACTCAGAGTTAGAGCCAAAAACAAGATCTGCTCGTGTTCCTGTCCATTTTACCGCTCCCGACTTTCGGTCACGTCCTTCAAACGTTTCTTCATCTTCAGAGGTTGATTTCCATTCGGTACTCATATCTAATAAATTCACGAAGAAATCGTTAGTAAGCGCTCCAGGAGTATTTGTAAACACACCATGTTTAGAGTTATCGTAATTGGCCTCCATAACGCGCATACCACCAACTAAAACAGTCATTTCTGGCGCTGTTAAGGTTAATAAATTGGCTTTATCTATTAATAACTCTTCTGTAGATACAGGAAATTTTGTTTTGCGATAATTTCTAAAACCATCGGCCGCTGGTTCTAAATATTCAAAAGCTTCAACATCTGTTTCTTCAAGAGAAGCATCCATTCTACCTGGTGCAAACGATACATTTACATTAAACCTTGCCTTTTTTGCGGCATTCTCAACACCAACATTACCCGCCAAAACAATTAAATCAGCTAAGGATACTTTTTTATTTCCATTTGAGGTATTAAACTCATTTTGAATACTTTCTAAAACCGATAATACTTTTGATAATGTTTTAGGATTATTTACTTCCCAGTCTTTTTGTGGTGCAAGTCGTACCCTAGCGCCGTTAGCACCTCCTCGCTTATCTGAACCACGAAATGTAGAAGCCGAAGCCCAAGCAGTAGAAACTAAATCTGACACCGATAATCCTGTATTAGTTATTTTTTCTTTAAGGTTTGTGATATCTTCAGTAGAAACTAACTCATGATTTACAACAGGAATTGGATCTTGCCAAATTAATTCCTCATTTGGCACTTCTGGGCCTAAATACCTAGACGTTGGCCCCATATCGCGATGGGTTAATTTATACCAGGCTTTTGCAAAAGCATCGGCAAATTCATCTGGATTTTCGTAAAAACGTCTAGAAATCTTTTCATATTCAAGATCAAAACGTAATGACAAATCTGTAGTTAACATGGTTGGTTTATGTTTTTTAGAACCATCAAAAGCATCAGGAATACTAGCTTCAGCATCTTTTGCTACCCATTGAATTGCTCCAGCAGGACTTTTTGTTTTTTCCCATTCATATTCAAATAAATTTTTAAAAAACAGATTACTCCATTGTGTTGGGGTTTGCGTCCATGTTACTTCTGGTCCGCCAGTTATAGCGTCCTTACCTTTACCTGTATTAAAACTACTCATCCAACCAAAACCTTGTGTCTCCATTGAAGCTGCTTCTGGTTCTGGACCAACATATTTACTAGGATCTGCCATACCATGCGTTTTACCAAAGGAATGTCCTCCAGCTATTAATGCTACAGTTTCTTCATCGTTCATCGCCATACGCTTAAAGGTCTCCCGAATATCTACTGCCGCCGAAACAGGATCACCATTACCATTAGGCCCTTCAGGATCTACATAAATTAGCCCCATAACAACAGCTGCCAACGGATCTTCTAAATCTCGTTCTCCTGAATATCTTTTATCATCTAACCATTCGGTTTCTGATCCCCAATAAACGTCTTCTTCGGGCTCCCAAACATCTTCTCTTCCTCCTGCAAAACCAAACGTTTTAAAGCCCATGGACTCTAAAGCGACATTACCTGCTAAAACCATAAGGTCTGCCCAGGAAATGTTTTTCCCATATTTTTGTTTTATGGGCCATAATAATCTTCTTGCCTTATCTAAATTGGCATTATCTGGCCAACTATTTAATGGTGCAAAACGCTGTTGCCCTGCTCCTGCTCCTCCACGACCATCGCCAATACGATAGGTTCCGGCACTGTGCCAAGCCATTCGGATAAACAATCCACCGTAATGACCAAAATCTGCTGGCCACCACTCTTGAGAGTCGGTCATTAAATCATTTAAATCTTTTTTAAGTGCTTGGTAATCTAGTTTTTGAAAAGCTTCGGCATAATTAAAATCTTTGTCCATAGGATTGGACAATGTAGAATTTTGACGTAGTATACTAACTTTTAATTGATTGGGCCACCAATCTTTATTTTTTGTTCCGCCAACGGCATGTTTTGGTGCTGCTCCAGAAAAAGGACATTTTCCTTCGCCATTTGAATGCTGATTGTTTCCTCCCATATCTTTTAAATTTAATTTGTTATTAGACAGTTAAATTTATAATAAAACAAAACTATGCTCTTGTTTTATCTATAAATAAAACTTATACAACTATAATGTGTTGTAGCCTTTTAAATTTAATAAAATATAAAGTGAAATACAATTACGTGACAGATTAACTTACAAGTTTACAAAAACATAAACTTTTAGAACGAATTAAGTTAAAATGCTGCTTTTAATTAGTTTGTTAAAACTTCAGCATATAAATCGAAATCTGAAGCATCTGTTATTTTTACCTTAGCAAATTCCCCTGTTTTAAGATATGTTGTTGAAGCATCTATTAACACTTCATTATCTACATCTGGTGAATCAAATTCGGTACGGCCAATAAAGTAATTCCCTTCTTTTCTATCGATAACAATTGTTAATTCTTTACCTATTTTTTCTTGGTTTAGCTCCCACGAAATTTGAGATTGCACCTCCATAATCTCGTTGGCTCTTTGTTGTTTAACTTCCTCTGGAACATCATCTTCCAAAGTATATGCATGTGTGTTTTCTTCGTGAGAATATGTAAAACATCCTAAACGCTCAAAACGCATTTCTTGCACCCACTGTTTTAGTTCTTGAAAATCTTCTTCGGTTTCTCCAGGGTAACCAACAATTAACGTGGTACGAATGGTCATTTCAGGTACCGTTTTTCTAAAGTCTTTAAGTAGTTTTGTGGTTTTCTCTTTAGTTGTACCACGACGCATACTTTTAAGAAGGTGATTTGAGATATGCTGTAATGGAATATCGATATAATTACAGACTTTAGGCTCACGTTTCATAACATCTAAAACGTCCATTGGAAACCCTGTTGGAAACGCATAATGTAGTCTAATCCATTCTATTCCTTCTACTTTTACAAGGTTTTCTAACAACTCAGCAAGATTTCTCTTTTTGTATAAATCTAACCCGTAATAGGTTAAATCTTGCGCAATAAGAATTAACTCTTTAACACCGTTTGTGGCTAACTTTTCAGCTTCAGAGACAAGATCTTCTATTGGGGTACTTTTATGTTTTCCTCGCATTAATGGAATGGCACAGAAACTACACGGACGATCACAACCTTCAGCAATTTTTAAATACGCATAGTTTTTAGGCGTTGTTGTTAAGCGTTCTCCTATAAGTTCATGCTTGTAATCGGCACCTAAAGCTTTTAATAATCCCGGCAATTCAGTCGTTCCGAAATACTGATCAACATTCGGAATTTCCTTTTCTAAATCTGGTTTATAGCGCTCACTTAAACACCCTGTAACAAACACTTTATCAACATCGCCGGCTTCTTTTTTTTGCATAAACTCCAAAATGGTGTTCACACTTTCTTCTTTAGCATTATTAATAAATCCACAAGTATTAATAACCACAACATTCCCTTCTTCTTCATGAACAACCTCTTTTCCATTGGCTTTAAGCTGTCCCATTAACACTTCACTATCATAAACATTTTTACTACAGCCAAGTGTAACTACATTAATCTTATTTTTCTTGCGCGATTTTGTTCTCATTCTACAAAAATTAGAGGGCAAAGATACAACCTTAATTAAACCTTTTATATTTTTATACATCTAAATGTAAAACATTGTTATGAAGCGCCTTATCTACCTATCTTTAATCTTATCCCTGTATATATTTGGTTGTCAATCGTCTGACGACGCGCCAAATACAGAACCAGAAAGCAATTTTCCAGTAACTCAAGATCTTTATTTCCCGCCTTCTAATTCGGAAGAATGGGAATCTATACCTCCAACTTCATTGGGATATAATGACAGTCAAATTCAACCCTTGTTAGATTTTTTAGAAGAAAAAAACACCAAAAGCTTTATCATGCTCCATCATGGTAAAATAGTTCTGGAAGCTTACATGAACGGTCACCAAGCAGGAACGCCTTGGTATTGGGCAAGTGCAGGTAAAACCCTATCTACAACGGTTGCTGGCATCGCACAAGATCAAGGTTTTTTAAATATTGAAACACCTGTTTCCAATTACTTGGGAACTGGTTGGACTAGTGCTCCCTTGGAAAAAGAAAATTTGATAACCAACAAGCACCTACTTACCATGACCTCGGGTCTTGATGACAGTTTGGGCGATGACGTCTCTTCAGAAAACTTGCAATACCTTGCAGACGCTGGTAACCGATGGGCCTACCACAATGTTTATGTGAAAATTCAGGATGTGGTTGCAGCTGCCACAAACCAAAATTGGGATACCTATTTTGAAAATCAATTGAAAAATAAAATAGGTATGACGGGAAGTTGGATTGATCTGGATAATTTAAATGTCTATTTCAGTAATACACGAAGTATGGCTCGTTTTGGATTAATGATTTATGCCAATGGAAAGTGGGAAGATGAACAAATCGTTTCTGAATCCTATTTACAACAAGCAACCAACACATCACAAAACATTAATCTAGCTTACGGGTATTTATGGTGGTTAAATGGTAAGACTAGCTTTCATCTGCCTCAATCGCAAATAGAATTTCCAGGAGAACTTATTCCTAACGCACCAGCCGATATGTACGCTGGTTTAGGAAAAAATGACCAAAAGATTTATGTCGTTCCCAGTGAACAATTGGTCATTATAAGAATGGGAGAATCTGCTGATGGCAGTAATTTTGCCTTATCCAATTTTGATAATGACTTATGGGAAAAGATAAATGCGGTAATTCAGTAGTTAGTTTCTATTTTCAAAAGGAATTACGGTACCTTTTTCCAAATAATCTTTAAGTCCATTGAGTAACATGCCCCAACAAAACGAGGAGAATTTTAGGTGGTCATTCATCTCAGGCCAATTGACATGACTAAACCTGACATAGGTTCCTTGGTCGTGTTCTTGTAAATCAAATCCAAAAGTAGTAGGCTCCCAATCCTTGTCACTTTTGGTCATTTTTATATGGAAAGAATTATTTGGTTCACAAACCGCTACTTTACCATACCAATCATACGCATCAGTAAAATTCAAATTGTAAGTTGTCCCCAGTTTTGGTTCACCAGAACTTTTTAGCGTCCACCAATTGTCCAAATGTTGGGGGTGTGACACAGCGTCAAACACCTCCTTTAGGGAAACTTTAATAATGAAGTTATGATATATGGAATGAGATGACATAAGCAACTATTCCTATAAAGATACAAAATTCTTTACTTGAAAAATGAATCTACAAATTCAAACTTATTAAATACTTGTAAATCTTCAATACCTTCGCCAACGCCAATATATTTAACTGGAATTTTAAATTGATCTGAAATCCCAATCACCACACCACCTTTTGCTGTTCCATCAAGCTTAGTTACGGCTAAAGAGGTAACTTCTGTAGCTGCTGTAAATTGTTTGGCTTGCTCGAAAGCATTTTGTCCTGTAGAACCATCTAATACCAATAACACATCGTGTGGTGCATCGCCAACTACTTTTTGCATAACGCGCTTTACTTTTGTAAGCTCGTTCATTAAGTTTACTTTATTATGAAGTCGGCCAGCAGTATCTATAATTACCACATCGGCATCTTGATTTACAGCACTCTGTAACGTATCGAAAGCTACCGAAGCTGGATCGCTTCCCATAGATTGTTTTACAATAGGTACATCTACACGATCCGCCCAAACTTGAAGTTGATCGATAGCGGCAGCTCTAAAGGTATCGGCAGCACCTAAAACAACCTTTAAACCTTTCTTTTTAAATTGGTAGGCTAATTTTCCTATAGTAGTTGTTTTTCCTACACCATTTACGCCAACTACCATAATAACATGTGGTGTTTTGCCTTGAGGAATAGAAAACTCGGTAGCTTCGCCAATATTAGTTTCGCTTAACAAGCCTGCTATTTCTTCACGAAGAATAGCGTTAAGCTCATCGGTTCCTAGATATTTATCGCGTGAAACACGTGCTTCAATACGTTTGATAACCTTTAATGTGGTTTCAACTCCCACATCGCTAGTTACTAAAACTTCTTCTAAATTATCGAGTACATCATCATCGACCTTGGATTTACCTGCAACAGCTTTGCTTAATTTATTAAAAAAAGATGTTTTAGATTTTTCTAACCCTTTATCAAGGGTTTCTTTTTTTTCTGAAGAAAATATTTTTTTAAAAAAACTCATTATAGTTCAATTAGTATAAAATGTTTATGTCAAATTTCTTGCCCAAAAAGGAAATGTGAAATTTTGTCATAAAAATTAAAGCAAATATAAAATAAAAGCAGCTTTCAAATTATTGAAAGCTGCTTAAATATTTTTACGTTAATCGATTAACGAGGTTGATTAACCTTGTTTTTTTAACCAATCGTTAACTTGATCTGGAGCCATGATAGACTCAACAAACATATATGCTCCAGTTTTAGGTGACTTTACCATTTTAATAGCTTTGCTCAACCTTTTAGATCCTGTTTGTAATGATGCTACTGATTTCTTTGCCATGACTCTGTATTATTTAATTTCTTTATGAACTGTCATACGCTTAAGAATAGGATTGTATTTTTTAATCTCCATTCTATCTGGCGTATTCTTTTTATTTTTTGTTGTAATGTAACGAGACGTTCCTGGTTGTCCAGATTCTTTGTGCTCTGTACATTCTAATATAACTTGTATTCTATTACCTTTCTTTGCCATTTTTCGTAATCTTTATACGTTCTGCAATTATTTTATAAACCCTTTGGCTTTAGCTTGTTTCAATGCTGCAGAAATACCAATTTTATTAATGGTTTTTAATGCAGATGTAGAAACTTTTAAAGTTACCCATTTATCTTCTTCAGGAATGTAAAAACGCTTTTTAACTAAATTTGCATCAAATTTACGTTTAGTTTTATTCATCGCGTGAGATACGTTGTTTCCAACCATCGCTTTTTTCCCAGTAAGTTCACAAACTCTTGACATCTTTTCTAACTTTATTGTGTGTTATTTCAAAACAGGCTGCAAATTTAAGAAATCTTTACAATATCAACAAACTAAATTTGTTACTTTTTTAAAATTTCTTTCTGAAGCATTTCAAAAGCCTTATTTACGGCTTTATTTATAACCTTTATTCTATGGTTTCCAAAGTTAAATTCTTTGGAATATACATTGTTTTTTGTTGCAATTGCAATAAACACCGTTCCTATTTCGGCATTTGAGTCGCCTTTTGTTGGTCCCGCATTTCCTGTTGTTGCAATAGTATAGTCTACATTAAATTTCTTTAAAGTATTTGTTGCCATAGCTTCGACCACTTGAGCACTAACAACCGAATAGTTATCGATAATACGTTTATTAATACCTAAAACATTAATTTTAGTTTCGGTGGCGTAACTTACAATCCCTCCTTTAAAATATGCTGATGCTCCAGCAACTGAGGTAATGCTTTCTGCTATTTTTCCTCCTGTACAACTTTCTGCTGTTGCTATAGTTTTACCTTCTTTAGCTAATAATTTACCAACAATAGCCTCGATGTTTCCATCTTCTTCATACCCAAAAAACACATCTTCTATTTGAGGGAGCAATTGTTGAATTTGCTGCTCCATTTCGGTTTCAAGCAATGCCCTGTCTGTATGTTTTCCTGAAAGTCTTAATCTTACTTTACCCAAATTAGGTAAATAGGCTAATTTAATGTAACTAGGTAAGTTATCTTCCCATACTTCTATTCGTTCTGCTAAAGAACTTTCTCCTAAGCCGTAGGTTAATAGGGTTTTATGCTTGATGAATGGAAAATTGTATTTGGTTCTCAATTTTGGAACGACTTCATTTTCCATAAGTGCTTTCATCTCAAACGGCACGCCAGGAAGCGAGACAAATACTTTGTTATTGTTTTCCAACCACATGCCTGGCGCACTTCCATAAATATTCATTAAGGCCTGTGCTTTTGATGGCACTAAAGCTTGATCTTTATTAACCTGTAGTAATGGTTTCTTGATATGGTTTTCCCAAAGGTGCTCTATATTTTTTAGTACTGCTTTGTCAACAATTAATTCATCATTAAAATATTCGGCAATGGTGTTTTTGGTAATATCGTCTTTAGTTGGCCCTAAACCTCCGGTAATAATAATGATATCGGCATTACTTTCGGCTTCTTGCAAAGCTTTTAAAATATGATCTTTATCGTCTTGAACCGATGTAATTTGATACACAGAAACCCCAATTTTATTAAGGGTTTTACTTATATAAGCTGAATTTGTATCGACAACCTGACCAATGAGAATTTCATCACCTATGGTTATGATTTCTGCTTGCATTACAAATTATAATCTGATTTTAATTCTTGAGTTGCATTGTCTACAGCTTCTAAAACAATATGTAACTTATTGGTGATATCTAAGTCTGTTTTTTCAAATTTACCCCAATCTTGTACCTCTATTAAGTCTGCCAGAACACCTAGTTCAAACAAATCGACTGTAGGTTTCATTTTATGAGCCGCTTGATATGCTGTATGATAGTCTTTTTCTGCAACGGCTTTTTTAAGACGTTCGGCATCTTCTGGTACTTCTTCTAAAAAAGCTCCAACTAGTGCTTTTATAAAATCCTCATCATTATCTGCCAGTTCTCTTACTCTAAATAGTTTGTAATTTTCTTCCATTATTTTACTGTTATTGAAAACATTTCTCTTCCCTCTAAGAAGCCTTTCAATTTATCATTAGCAATTACCTTGCCTACACCTGCAGGCGTTCCTGTAAAGATAATATCTCCTATCTTTAAAGTGAAATATTTTGATACATATTCTATAATCTCATCAATTTTCCAGAGCATATGACTGGTATTGCCTTCTTGTACAATGTCGCCATTCTTTTCTAATGAAAAGTTTAAACTATTTAAGTTTTGAACCTCTGATTTTGCTATCCATTTACCTACAACCGCAGCGCCATCAAAAGCTTTTGCTTTTTCCCAAGGCAAGCCTTTTTCTTTTAATTGCTTTTGAAGATCGCGAGCTGTAAAATCGATACCCAAGCCAATTTCGTTGTAATATTTATGGGCAAATTTTTTATCTATATACTTTCCTACACGGTTTATTTTCACCAAAACCTCAACTTCATGATGTACATCGTTAGAAAAATCTGGTATAAAAAAGGGTTGTTTTTTTAATAAAATAGCCGTGTCTGGTTTTTGAAACACCACCGGTTCACTTGGTTTTTCATTTTCCAATTCGGCAATATGCTCGGTATAATTTCGTCCTATACAAATAAGCTTCATGCGTTTAGCTTAGTTTATTATTAAAACTTCTTAGTTTAATAGCTGTTAATACTTTTTTGGTATACAATGGAAAATCGGCATTTAGCAACCACCCAAAATAGCCTGGTTCTTGCTCTAACACGTCTACCACACGTTTCCCTTTATGCTTTCCGAAGGAAAAACACTCTTCGCCTTTTTTGTTGTAACTGATAAACCCTGCAAAATCGGCAAACTTTTTTCGAGAGCTAAACTCGGCTAAAAACTTGGTGTCGTTCTCTAAATCGTCGTAACGTTGTATTTGCGCTTTTAACACTTCGTATGTTGCAAACGTATCGGCTTCTGCACTATGAGCGTCTTCTAGTGTTTTATCGCAATAAAATTTATAGGCTGCACTTAATGTACGTTGTTCCATTTTATGAAAAATAGTTTGTACATCGACAGATACGCGATTTTTCATATCGAAATCTACTTCGGCACGTAACATTTCTTCGGCTAATAACGGAATATCAAATCTATTAGAGTTAAAACCACCTAAATCTGAATCCTTAATCATGGTATTAACTTCTTTGGCTATGTCGTTAAAAGTTGGTTTATCGGCCACATCTTCATCTGAAATTCCATGCACTTTTGTTGTTTCTGGCGGAATAGGAATGGTTGGGTTTACCAATTGTGTATAACGCTCTTCTTTTCCGTCAGGGTAAACTTTTAAAATAGAAATTTCGACAATACGGTCTTTTGAAATGTTTATTCCCGTCGTTTCTAAATCGAAAAAACAGATAGGTTTATTAAGGTTTAAGCTCATTTTTAGCATCAATTTTAAGCAAAGATAATTAGAATTGTGAAGAATATCCTTTTAGTTGAATAAAAGCTTAACGAAACAAAAAAGCACGATTTAAAACCGTGCTTTTTTTATTTAGTTTCTTTTTAGAGAGCTCTAGATTTCTCTATTAGAATCCCAAGCTTCTAAATAATCTTTCACAGCTTTTACAAACTGTCCACCTAAGGCTCCATTTACTACTCTATGGTCGTAAGAGTGCGATAGGAACATACGGTAACGAATGCCTATAAAGTCGCCTTCTGGTGTTTCCACAACGGCTGGTACTTTTCTAATAGCACCAAGCGCTAAAATACCTACTTGTGGCTGATTAATAATTGGGGTTCCCATAACGCTACCAAAGGTTCCTACATTGGTAACAGTATAAGTTCCGCCTTGTATTTCGTCTGGTTTCAACTTATTTTGTCTAGCACGGTTGGCTAAATCGTTTACTTTTTTAGTTAACCCAACTAGGTTTAACTGATCGGCATCTTTAATTACTGGAACAATCAAGTTTCCGTCTGGCAAGGCTGCTGCCATACCTAAATTAACATGCTTTTTCTTGATAATGGTATCGCCTTGCATGGAGATATTCATCATTGGAAAATCACGTAATGCTTTGGCTACAGCTTCCATGAATATTGGGGTGAACGTTAAGTTTTCGCCTTCACGTTTTTTAAAGTCGTCTTTTACTTTTTTACGCCAGTTCCAAATTTTAGTTACATCGGCTTCAATAAAACTTTGCACGTGCGCTGATGTTTGTGTCGATTCTACCATATGGTGTGCAATAAGTTTGCCCATACGTGTCATTTCTATCACTTCATCATCTCCTGTTGGAATTACTGGAGCACTTTCAGTTTTTGGCGCTGCTGCTTTTGGTTGTGCCTGAGTAGATTGCGGTTTAGCTGGTTGCGCTGAACGATTATCTAAATAAGCTAAAATATCATTTTTTGTTACACGACCATCTTTCCCTGTTCCAGGCATAGCGTCTAACTCAGCTTGTGTTATACTTTCCTTTTTGGCAATATTTTTCACTAGTGGCGAATAAAAACGCTCTCCTGAAGATACTATAGGCTCAACTGTTTCTTTAGCAACTTCTACCGTTTTTGACACTTCTGCAATAGCAGGTTCTTTAGCCGTTTCTTGCTTAGTCTCTTCTTTTGGGGTATTGTTACTTACTGGCGCATCGCCATCGGTTTCTATAATTGCTATGGTTTGCCCTACTTGTACAACATCATCAACATTAAATAGTTTTTCAACTAATGTTCCATCTACTTCGCTAGGCACCTCGCTATCTACTTTATCGGTAGCAATTTCCAATACTGCTTCATCGGCTTCGATAGTATCACCTACTTCTTTTAGCCATGATGTAATTGTTGCCTCGGCAACACTTTCTCCCATTTTGGGTAATTTCAATTCAAATTTTGCCATATCTTTAATGAAAAGGTCGTTTTTAAATTTTCGATTGCAAAATTAACGAAAAAACGTCGATTTTTTTGTGTTTTATTTAATTAATTATTTGTTAAGGGGATAATTTCTCCTCTAAACTTTGAGCTATTGCTTCCTAGGATAAAGGTAGCATTTTTAGGTAAAATTTTAAATGATATCGCTTTTTTATCGGAAAACGCAATCATTTCTTGAATGATTGATTTGAATGTCATGGTGTTATTATCAAAAATAACTTCTGTATTGTTTTCTATTGTTTTTAAATGACGTTCTAATTTGAGAGGTCTATTTAGAGTTTGCTCTAGAGTTTCAGCTATACTAGATTGAGACACAAATACCACATTTTGCTTCTGCTTTTTTACTTCTTCTGGAGTTCTGCGGAATAGATAAGCTAGCTTAATACCTAACCAAACAGCAGCATTAAACAGTATATGCCGTTTAAAGTGTTTTTTGTAGAAGATTTGCATAGCGCCATAAAACCGTTTAGCATAACTAACGTCTTTTAAGGTACTTTCTCCTTTGTAATGGATAATAGTTGTTGTACCGTTGTAATAATTTTTATATCCTGCTTTTAGAACTTTGTATGATAAATCTACATCTTCGCCATACATAAAATAGTCTTCATCAAATCCACCAACTTCTTTATACACTGCTGTTTTTAACAGCATAAAAGCGCCTACTAAAATAGGCACCTCACCAGTGTTATTTTGAGTTGTTTGATTAGCGTAATACTGTTTTGGAAACCCTAGCATTTTGTATAGCGCAACTTTTGGCGTAGGAATATTACGCTTGCTTTCGGGTAAAAATGCTCCAGCACCATCGATTAGTTTACAGCCTACAATGCCTAATTTTTTTTGCGTTTCACTAAACTGTAATAGGGTTTTGAAGGTATTTTCTGCAACAACTGTATCTGGATTTAAAATACATATATATTCTCCTTTTGCCTTGGACACTCCAATATTATTACCTTTAGAAAACCCGAGATTTTCTTTATTCTCTATCAAAACAACTTCAGGAAAGTTATCTTTTATCATTTGGCAACTATCGTCTGGCGAGTGGTTATCGACGACTATAATTTCGGCATCTATGTCTTTTATAGCCTCACGAACACTTATTAAGCAAAGCTCCAAAAAGTAACGCACATTATAGTTTAGTATAACAACAGAAAGTTTCAATAGGTTTTATGATTTTAAAGACGTTTCAAAAGGAATTCTATTTACTATACTTCGTCCAAGGGTAATTTCGTCTGTATATTCTAATTCATTTCCTACGGAAATTCCTCTGGCAATTGTTGATGTTTCTACACCGTAATCTTGAATTTGCTTATAAATGTAAAAGTTTGTCGTATCGCCTTCCATAGTAGAGCCTAACGCAAAAATAAGTTCTTTTACTTGACCATTTTTTACTTTTTCAACTAAAGATTGAATATTTAAATCGGTAGGTCCAATACCATCCATTGGTGAAATCTTCCCCCCTAACACATGATACAACCCTTTAAACGAGCTTGTATTTTCTATAGCCATAACATCACGCACATCTTCAACAACACAAATTATTTCGGCTGTTCTTCTTGGATTTGAGCAAATCTCACAAAGCTCTGTATCGCTAATATTATGGCAACTTTTACAAAAGTTGATTTCAGTTCTAAGCTGACTTAAAGCATTAGCTAATTGTATAGACTGTTCTTCTGGCTGATTTAATAAATGTAACACCAAACGTAAAGCTGTTCGTTTTCCAATACCCGGAAGTTGCGACATTTCGTTAACTGCTTTTTCCAATAATTTTGAAGAAAATTCCATAGCTGCGAATTTACGATTTTACATTAAAGAAATACTCCTACATTTGTAATTTATAAACAACATCTAAATTATGTCTCCATTCTTTATAGCTGCTTTAATACTTGCTTATTTTATTGTGCTTATAATTATTTCGTATTTTACAGGAAAGGAAGATACTAACGAGGCTTTTTTTAAAGCTAATAAATCGGCACCATGGTATTTAGTAGCTTTTGGTATGTTAGGTGCTTCTTTGTCTGGTGTAACTTTTATTTCGGTGCCTGGTGCTGTAGAAGATAAACAATTTGGTTACCTGCAAGTGGTTTTTGGTTATTTACTAGGCTATTTGGTTATTGCTTATATATTATTACCATTATATTACAAGCTTAATTTAACCTCTATTTACACGTATTTTAGAGATAGGTTTGGGAATTATTCATACAAAACTGGCTCTGTTGCTTTCTTGGTTTCCAGAACTGTTGGTGCTGCATTTAGACTTTTTCTGGTGGCAAAAGTGTTACAATTACTTATTTTTGATCAATTTGGTATTCCTTTCTTTATAACCGTTACCACAACCATTTTACTTATTTGGCTTTACACCTTTCGAGGCGGTATAAAAACAATTATTTTTACTGATACCTTACAAACGCTATTCATGTTAGTCTCTGTTATAGTAACTATTATATTTATAGCCAATTCCATGGACTTACACAGTTTTGGTGCTATATACGATAATGTAACCTCTAGCGCTATGAGTAAGGTTTTCTTTTTAGATGATGTTAACGACCCTCAATATTTTATAAAAAGTATTTTATCAGGTATGTTTATTACCATAACCATGACTGGAATGGACCAAGATATGATGCAGAAAAATTTAACCTGTAAAACTTTAAAAGATGCCCAAAAGAACATGATTTCTTTTAGCGTGGTTTTAATTTTTGTAAATCTGTTGTTTTTAGTTCTTGGTCTTTTGTTAACACAATACGCAGCCGAGAATGGTATTTCAGCAAAAAAAGACAATTTATTTCCTACAATCGCTATGCTTCCTGAAATTGGCATCGCCACCTCATCATTTTTTATATTAGGACTTATTGCTGCTGCTTACTCCAGTGCCGATTCGGCTTTAACATCGTTAACAACTGCTTTTTGTATTGATATTATTGAACTAGATAAAAAACCCAAACAAGCACAAAAAAGAACACGAAAAACTGTTCATGTAATAACAAGTCTTGTGTTAATTGTTGTTATTCTTCTTTTCGATCTTATTTTTAAAGATGTATCGGTAATCTGGGAGTTATTTAAAGCTGCCGGATATACTTATGGACCATTACTTGGTTTATTTGCTTTTGGAATTTTAACCAAATCTGACATTAAAGACAAATACGTTTGGATTATCGCTATAATAGCGCCTATTATTTCCTACTTTATAAATGCATACTCGCCAAAACTATTTAATGGCTATCAAATAGGGTTTGAAATCTTAATTATTAACGGACTTTTAATGTTTCTTGGTTTAATATTGATTCGTAGAAAGCAACACTAACGTACAAGCCTCTTCAAAAAAGATATTGTTCTTTTCTAATATCTTATAAAACTCAGGATTTTCGGTACCTGGATTAAAAATAACTCGTTTAGGCTGTAACGATACAATATAGTTGTAATAATCCTTTTGATGTGTTGGATTGACATATAATGTTACCGTATGCACATTGTTATAATCTAACAATTCTGTTTGAATATCAACACCTGCTACTTCTCCCTTTTTTAAACCATAAGCTACAACTTCTACATCATTATTTACCAATTTATTAATGGCATAATTAGAATATCTATTGGGTTTAAGCGATGCCCCAAAAACTAATGTTTTTTTCTTCATACTGTTAAAATGTTGTTAAGTAGTGTTAAATACGGTAACAGCAACCTGCATTAAGCGTCTATGATAATAGAACAAAAAGTTCATCAATCAAAATAAATTAACTAAAACCAATCAAATGAAACATGTATTATTATTTTGTGCGTTTATCATCACGATAGCTTCATCTGCACAAAACTCAGTCAATGCCTTATTTAAAGATGGCACCATTACAGGAAAAGTAATCGATGCTGCATTAAAAGAACCTATGCCGTATGTTACCATAGTTATTAAAAATACTTCTGGAAAAACAATTACCGGAACGATTACCGACGATAATGGTAACTTTAAAATATCTTCTATTCCAGAAGGTAACATTATAGTTAATATTCAGTTTATTGGCTATAAAACCGTCACCAAAAATATAACTATTAACAAGGATAATTTCAGAATTAATTTAGGAGATATTTACCTTGAAGAAGAAGCCGCTGCTTTAGATGAAGTTACTGTTGTTGCCGAAGTATCGACTATACAACAAAAAGTAGATAGAAAAGTGATTACTATTGGCAAAGATTTAACTACAGCTGGAGCATCAGCATCAGACATTATGACCAACTTACCTTCGGTAAATGTCGACCAACAAACAGGTAACATTAGCTTACGTGGTAACGAAAATGTTCGCGTTATGGTAGATGGTAAATTAAGCAACGTTCCTGTAGCGCAATTACTTCGCCAAATACCATCTACATCTATTAAAAAGATAGAATTAATAACAAACCCATCTGCTAAATATAATCCAGAAGGCATGAGTGGGATTATAAATATTATTCTTCATAAAAACACTAAGCTAGGTTTTAATGGAAATATAAATCTTGGATTAACTAAAGAGATTTACGCTAAATTTAATAGCTCTATTGACATGAATTACCGTAACGGAAAGTTTAACTTTTACGGAAATTACGGCAATAACATTGGCAAACGGGATAATTTTGGCGAAATAAATAGGTTAGATGATAACTCAAAACAAAACCTTGATTTTTTTAACAATAACAAATCGCATTTATTTAAAGCAGGCGTTGACTATTACTTAAACGACAACAATACCATTTCGGTTTTCACTAATCAGAACTTTTTTAATGGTAATGGCGTTGGAATTACGTTGCTAACCAATGCTACCACAACTAGAAAACAAATTTTCGGCGATGAAACCGACAATATTTCTGGCCAATACAACCTAGCTTATAAACATAAGTTTAAAAAAGAAAATGAAACCTTAGATGTTGAAATTGACTACAACAATTTTACTCAAGATCAAATAGCAGATTTTAATTACATCAACTTTGACTTTCCAGACGATTACATGGATTTTGTTGATACAAAACGCGACCAAACAACCATAAATGTAGATTATGTAAATCCATTAAGCGAAACAGCTAAACTAGAAGTTGGTGGCGAGGTTAGGCTTTTTAACTCTAATATAGATTACGAATCAACAGGCGTTACTTTTAACGACAATGGAATCATTATTCCTACGCCATCGACAAATTTTGATTATAACAGAAATATTTATTCACTTTATGCCACTTATGGCAAAACATTAGAAAAATGGAGCTATCAAATAGGCGCACGTTTTGAACAAGTTAATGTAGATGCTGAACCGTTAAGAACTTTTAGCGATAATTCAACCGAGTTTTTGCCGTTCGAGAATGATTACTTTCAAGTGTATCCATCGGCATTTTTAACATATACAGCATCAGATAAAAACTCCTATCAATTAAGTTATAGTCGTCGTGTAGATCGTCCTGGGTTACGACAAGTAAACCCTATTCGCGAATGGAGTACGCCACGTATATCGTCTTACGGAAACCCTGAGCTAAAACCGCAATTCACTAATTCAATCGAATTAAACTATACCAGGAATTTAGCTAACGGTAGTTTAACAGGTGGCGTATTTTATAGAATTATTGAAGACCAAATAAGCCGATTAGTCAACATAGATCGTACAAACGTTCCAGAAGCTAACTCCATTTTATCTTATGGAAATTTCGACAACACATCGGCATATGGTATAGAGCTTTCTGGAAATTACAGACCCACAAAATGGTGGAGCTTAAACGGTAGTTTTGATTTGTATTCGCAAACTCAAACAGGAATCACAGAATTTATCGATTCTAACGATTTACCAAATGCCACTGTTAACGACATTGTAACAGTTAATAGCGAAGTTGAAAACGTGGTTTGGAACTTTAGAGTATTTAATAATTTTAAAGCAACCAAAAAACTAAACCTATCGCTTTTTGCTATGTATCGCGGTAAAGAAGAAGGTGTACAATTTAAAAGAGACCCGATGTATTTTGTAAACACAGGATTGCGTTACAGCTTTTTAGAAGATAATCGTGCTACGTTTAGCTTTAACTATAACGATATTTTTAATACCATGCAGTTTGCCTTTAAAAACGACACGCCATATCCTGCAAATGGAGAGTTTAATTGGGAAAGCAATACATGGAACATTGCCTTATCCTATCGTTTTGGAGGTGGAAAATACAGAGCGCTTAAACGTAAACAAAGAGATAACGATATAAAATCTGGTAACGGCGGATTTATGTAAACATACATTTAGCGGTCATAACATAATAATTGATGGTTAGTGTTAATGTTTGATCGCTAATCCAGAAAACCCAAGTTATTTTAACTTGGGTTTTCGTTTTTATGTTAAATGATAGTTAAAACCACTTTCTAATGAAATATTCTAGACAGTTTTACGTCTATAATATCGAGTGATAAGTTAATCAGCAAGATTTAAATTTCATTTAGTGTTAGTTAAGTTGGTTAATAGTGAAAAACCCGAAGCGTCTTCTTAAAGCTTCGGGTTTTTCTATTTTTAGAATGTATTGCTCTACCATTTAATAATGGTACTTCCCCAAGTAAATCCACTACCAAAAGCAGCCAACACAACGGTATCGCCTTCCTTAATTTTACCTTGTTCCCAAGCTTCCGTTAACGCTATAGGAATAGAAGCAGCTGTAGTATTTCCATACTTCTGTATATTATTAAATACTTGACTATCGTCTAATTGAAATTTCTTTTGAACAAACTGTGCAATACGTAAATTGGCTTGATGCGGAATTAACATATCTATATCTTCTGGCGTTAAATTGTTTTTATTTAAGCCTTCCATAATCACTTCGCTAAAGCGCACCACAGCATTTTTAAACACAAACTGTCCGTTCATATACGGGAAGTAACTCTCATCATTAGGGTCATTATCGGCTATAATATCATTTACCCAACGCTTACCCATTCCTGGAGCAATTAAGCTTAATTCTTCAGCGTGTTCCCCTTGAGAATGTAAATGTGTTGATAAAATACCTTTACTATTATCTTCTTCTCTTGTTAAAACTGTCGCACCAGCACCATCACCAAAAATCACCGATACACCTCTACCACGTGTTGTTTTATCCAACCCGTGAGAGTGTAATTCACTACCAATAACCAATACATTTTTGTACATACCAGTTTTAATGAAGTTATCTGCAATAGATAAAGCATATACAAATCCAGAACACTGGTTACGCACATCTAATGCGCCAACAGTTTTTATATCTAATTCTTTTTGAACCGTAACTCCTGGGCCTGGAAAATAATAGTCTGGACTTAAGGTGGCAAAAATGATAAAATCAATATCATCCTTATCTATTCCAGCACGTTCTATAGCAACTTTTGCTGCTTTTACACCCATTGAAGATGTGGTATCACCATCTCCTGGTTTTACCCAACGACGTTCTTTTATTCCTGTTCGCTCTTGAATCCACTCATCGCTGGTATCCATCAGTTTCGTCAAATCATCATTGGTAACCACATTGTCAGGCACGTAATAACCTAACCCTATTATTTTCGAATTATACATATCTTAAAAATTAGCCTGCGCAATTTAATTATTTCCACTAAAACCCGGTTAAAAAAACGTATCCTATCGTTATGCACGCATAATAAACTGCCTCAAATTTGGGTAAATAATACATTCCAAGAAACAAAAGTTTAAATACAATGCATGTCGTGGCATAACTTAATCCTGATAATTCCGTGTCAGTTTGTCACTTTTTTGGTATTGGTATTTTTTTTGTCAAATAGAAAACAGAAAATAAATGTTTAAATCCTCCTATTAATCAGTAGGAATAATTAATAAAATTTAAATTATGGCAAAAGGAAACATTAATGTATCGGTAGAAAACATCTTCCCGCTCATTAAAAAATTCTTGTACAGTGATCACGAAATTTTTCTTCGTGAATTAATAAGTAATGCTACAGATGCTACTTTGAAGCTAAAACACTTAGCTAGTATTGGTGAAGCTAAAGTAGAATATGGCAACCCGCAGATTGAAGTAAAAATTGATAAAGACGGTAAAAAACTTCATATTATAGACCAAGGTATTGGTATGACAGCCGAAGAGGTTGAAAAGTATATTAACGAAGTAGCGTTTTCTGGTGCTGAAGAGTTTTTAGACAAATACAAAGATTCTGCCAAGGATTCTGGTATTATTGGGCATTTTGGTCTTGGGTTTTACTCGGCTTTTATGGTTGCTAATAAAGTAGAAATCATCACCAAATCGCACAAAGATGAGCCAGCAGCACATTGGACTTGCGATGGCTCGCCTGAATTTACTCTAGAACCTCACGACAAAACCGAAAGAGGTACCGAAATTATTCTTCATATTAATGAGGAAGACAACGAGTTTTTAGAAGAGTCTCGTATTCGAGAACTTTTAGTGAAGTACAACAAGTTTATGCCAATTCCTATTAAATTTGGCACCAAAACTGAAACGCTACCAAAACCTGAAGGCGCAAAAGAAGACGATCCTGCTCCAACAAAAGAAGTAGATGATATCATTAACAACCCAAACCCAGCTTGGACCAAACAGCCAACCGATTTAGAAGATGAGGATTATAAAAACTTCTATCGCGAGTTGTACCCAATGCAGTTTGAGGAACCATTATTCCACATTCACTTAAACGTGGATTATCCGTTCAACTTAACGGGGATTTTATATTTCCCAAAAATGACCAACGATTTAAACGTACAAAAAGATCGTATTCAGTTATACCAAAATCAGGTGTTTGTTACCGATAACGTAGAAGGCATTGTTCCAGAGTTTTTAACTATGCTACGCGGTGTGATAGATTCTCCAGATATTCCATTGAATGTATCACGCTCTTACCTACAAGCCGATGGCGCTGTTAAGAAAATTTCGTCATACATCACTCGTAAAGTTGCCGATAAACTAAAATCACTTTTCAATAATAATCGTGAAGATTTTGAAAAGAAATGGGACGATATTAAAATCGTGATTGAATATGGTATGCTTTCTGAAGAAAAATTCTTTGATAAAGCTGATGCGTTTGCACTCTACCCAACCGTAGATGGTAAATATTATACTTACGATGAGTTATATAATGCCATTAAAGCCAAACAAACCGATAAGGATGACAAATTGGTTATTCTTTACGCATCGAATAAAGACGAACAACACAGTTATATTGAAGCTGCAAAAGCCAAAGGTTACGAAGTGTTGTTGTTAGATTCGCCAATCGTATCGCACTTAATGCAAAAGCTAGAAACCTCTAAAGAGAATATTTCGTTTGCTCGTGTTGATGCCGATCATATTGACAACTTAATCAAGAAAGACGACAACAAGATTTCTAAATTAAGTGATGATGAAAAAACCAAGCTAGACGAATTACTTAAAGAAGTGATTCCTGCTGAAAAATTTACCGTACAATTAGAAACTATGGATAGCGATGCCGCGCCATTTATGATTACGCAACCCGAATTTATGCGTCGTATGAAAGAAATGCAAGCTACTGGTGGTGGCGGTATGTTTGGTATGGGCAATATGCCAGATATGTACAACTTAGTTGTAAACACAAATTCTGAGTTGGTAGGTGACATTTTAAATACCAAAACCAAGAAAAAACAAGAGCGCTTAATTAATCAAAGTTTGGACTTGGCACGATTAAGCCAAGGATTGCTTAAAGGTGAAGAACTCACCAATTTTATTAAGCGTAGCTACGATATGATTAAGTAAGAAGCTAGATTGCTTCGCTAATAGATATTAGAATTTAGACAAAAAACCACTTCCTAATCGAAGTGGTTTTTTTTGTAACTCATCAAGATATATATTTTACTCAACAAACTACACGATTACCTAAATGGGTATTTTATAATAGAGGTTTATATTGTTTACAATAATACTAACAAAAAATCCTTAAATTTTAGTATCTTTAGTAGACGTAATTCGTTTAATATGAAATCGTTGATTAAAAGGTTAAAACTAAAAAGTCACGATCATATTTTGGTTCTTAATAAGCCAAATGATTTTGAGAATGATTTAAAAGCTCTAGGGTTAGATAGCGTACATATTTCTGAGTCGCTTATCCAAACATCTTGTGTGGGGTTTGCTTTGCTTTTTATTACCTCGCAACAGCAACTTATTGACCAAATGCTTACTTTATTACCAAAGCTTCATGAAGACTGTATTTTATGGGTTGCTTTTCCAAGTAAAACCTCAAAAGCCAATATTGTTGAACTATATCATGACCATGTTTGGAATGACCTAATGGATTTTTGGTTAAAACCCATTAGGCAAATAGAAATAAACCCTAATTGGAATGCGATTCGGTTTCGAAAAATTGAATACGTAGCTTCTTAAGAAAAGTAGACTATTTTCACCTCTTAATTAATAATTATTTTTTTGGTTACCGTTTCTTTTAATGTGGTTATTCGCATTAAATATATGCCTTTGGAGAGTTGTAAATTCAACTTTGAGTGATTGATGGTTATGTTGTTAGAATACACTTGTTTTCCTTCAATTGAAAACACCTCGATTTGCGCATCTTCGTTTAGTCCCTTAATAAAAACCTGTCCTTGTGTTGGGTTTGGATATACCACTACAGTATTCTGATTATTTTCAGGAATGCTCATGGTACTATTCCAAGTTTCACCTACCATATTTCCCCAGATATACTCGATTAAATCGGGTTCATCGATAAAAGGATTCCTGTTAAATTGCCAATTGTAAACAACATTGTTTCTATTCATTTCAAAATCGTCTGGCGGATCGTTTCTGTGCCAATCTAATAAGGTGGCTAAATCGCCAAACTCACCAAGGTTTCCATCGGGAAAACCGTTTACAATCTCTAATCCATTATAACGTACTGCCATATAAAACACACTACGCGCTACATCA
The DNA here is from genome assembly GCF_037126245.1 of Mangrovimonas cancribranchiae. Classification (NCBI taxonomy): domain Bacteria; kingdom Pseudomonadati; phylum Bacteroidota; class Flavobacteriia; order Flavobacteriales; family Flavobacteriaceae; genus Mangrovimonas; species Mangrovimonas cancribranchiae. The sequence continues at coordinate 769,436 of NZ_CP136925.1, read as the reverse complement.
CCTTTAAAACCGCCTAATGTTCCTGAAGGACCAGTATATTCACCATAAAATTGGTTTCCTCTAGTACTGTTTTCTGGACCATCTGCTGCTCTTAAGGCATGCGCATCGGAGTTACCATGACGTAAAGAGTCGGCATTGGTATTCCAAAATACATCTATACCATCAAAAACCTCATCGTCTTCAATACTATAAAATCCTCCTCTAGATCGTGGAAAAGTATGTTCTCTATTCCACTTTCCAGAATTATTAGATCCTGTTTGTAAATCTAATTTGGCGCGGCCTTCTTCTAAATATACCAACCAAACTTGATTGCTATTAAGAGGGTTTTCATCAGCTTCTTTTAAAATATCAATCACTTCATTATAAGTTTGTGCTCTAACAACACCTTCTTCTGCAATAATATCTTGAAGTGCTTGTCTTAAGTTAGCATCACTTAAACCATCTAAACTATTGTAATACCCATTTGGTTGGGTACTTTCAACAACATTATAAGTTGGGTTAATAGGTGTCCCAAAAGGCGCTACAGTATAATCGTTATCTACAACTCGTAGTTTTATATAATTGTTAAACGGGATGAATGGCGATTCTAATTCTGAAAATACAATTAGAGGTTCTTCATCGCCTTCATCAAATGTATCGTCAACCAAAGTAATGGTTGTTGTAACAGAGTTTTGTCCGGCTGGTATAGTTACTGTTGTATTTCCTGTAAAATCGGACGTGTTAAACCCGTAATTGTTTAGCGTAAAACTAAAAGTGTAATCGGCACTCGCATTTTCTTCTGCAGTAAAAATAATATCAAAAGAATCGCCTTCGTTATAATGTGTTTGTAAGGTAGAAATTGTAATCGCATTAAAATTGATACCGCTACCATCGTTTAAGGCTCTTGGTGTTGGCGTAGTTACAGTATAAGTTCCATCGTTATTCCTTTGAATTGAATTCGTGTTACCACTAGACCCTTCATTAATCTGTTCTGTAACGCCTAATAATGCCATTAATTCGGTATCATCTGAGTCTGATGTATCGTAAACCAATGCATCAATTAAATTGGTCTGGGCAGCTTGTGTACCTTCTGGAAAGTCGTAATCGTGTCCTTGATAGATAGCAACGGCATCAGCACCATTTTGGATAGTGTTTGCTGAAATAATTAACTGCGGAAACGGCGTCATTGTATCGCTAGCTATTAGTAACAGACCATTTGCATCGGTTGTATAACCGTCTAAATCTATGGCCATGTAGCTAGAATCGTTCCCAGAACTAGAGCCATTAAAAAATACGACAACATATCCGTCGAGTGAAAAATTTGGTGTATCGGATTTTAATTCGACAAACTCTCGATCATCAATACCAGGATTATCGCAATCTAATTCATTAATAACAACTTGGGCTTGTAAGCTTAACGATAATAAAAAAGTTAAACTAAAGAGTACTATTTTATTCATATAAAGGGGGTTTCCGCAAATGTATTAATAGTAAGGTATTTTTTAGCGTTTTTAAGATTATTAAATCTTAAAATTATTTTCTGAAACGATATTAAAAAAGATGAAAACTACTCAAAAGCCCTTTTTACACACCTTTTTACACCTAGAAATTTAAAACACTCTATAAAAACGCCCTTTAAATATTACATATTAAAACAAAAAAATAATATATAGTAATATTATAAAACAGAATTCAAGCAATTAATGTTACATTTTAAAATATTAATCGTTAAAAACGCTATAAATAAGAAGTTAATTTCATGGATTTCACTCTTTTTTTTTGGACATAATTTGTCTGAAAATATATATTGAAAACTCAAAATAAAAACAACCAATCTATTAACCTTAAATTCTTTAATATGATAACACTTGCTATTGCGATAATTGAGTTTATCGTTTCTTTATTTTAAATGATCTTAATGTAAGACTTAGTTCTAGAATGAGTTTTACTTTTTAAATAGAGAATCTATAGTTGAAGAGTTAATTTAAGGTCTGTATCTTTGTAAGATATGAAAAAAGTATTTTTTAAATTTCTTGCAAGAGTTAATAAGCTTGTTTTACCTAATTACACAAAAAAGCAATTAGATTTAAGTAAAGCATCTAAAGTGCAACTGGCGCTTATTGGTTGGAAGTTTTTTGTAACCAAAAACACATTGGATTAAAAACAAAAAAGACTTCCAAGTGAATGAAAGTCTTTCTTTTTTTGTGACCTCGGCAGGATTCAAACCTGCAACCTCTTGAGCCGTAATCAAGTGCACTATTCAGTTATGCTACGAGGCCTTTTTTAAGTGGGTGCAAATATAACTCAATTATTTATTTCATGAAAGAGATTTAAAAAAAATATTCTATTTAAATAATTTCTGCACTTAAACCTGCTTCTAAAAGCATACTGCATCTAGGTTTTAAATCGTTAAAAGCACCTGTTTTAACAGTACATTTCCCTTTGTAATGTACAATAATAGAACATTGTTCGGCTTGTTCAGGAGTATGATCGCAAGCATAAATTAACGTATCAATAACGTGATCGAATGTATTGACATCATCATTGTAAAGCACAATTTCATTTTCCTTTTTTACAACTTCCTCGAGAAGAACTTCTTCGAGTGTCTTTTCTTTTGTACTCATTAGTATTCTTTTTTAAATTTTAAGGCTACCCAATGGTTTTTTTCTAAACTATCAACGAGAATAAGGTTGTGTTTATTACACACATTTTCAATTATTGGAATATCTTCTTTATAAAACCCACTTAAAAATAATAAACCATTGTTATTTAAGCAAGTGGTATACGTTTCCAAATCGTTAAGTAAAATATTTCTATTAATATTGGCAATAATACTATCGTATAATTTGCCTTCTAACAAACCGGCATCGCCTTCGTAAACCGAAATATTTTTGCTGTTATTACGTTCAATATTTTCAAGGCTATTTAAATAGCACCAATTATCAATATCTATCGCATCAACGGCTTTGGCTCCTTTCATTTCTGCTAATATGGCTAAAACACCTGTTCCGCATCCCATATCTAATACCGTCTTTCCTGCAAAATCATTTTTTAATATATGCTGAATCATCATATGCGTAGTTTCATGATGTCCGGTACCAAAACTCATTTTAGGTTCAATAACAATTTCAAATTTGGTATTAAAAGTGTCATGAAATGGTGCTCTTACGGCACAAATATCATCTACTACAATAGGATTGAAGTTTTTTTCCCACTCTTCATTCCAGTTCACTTGTTCAATCTCTTCAAAGGTGTGATTGATATCAAATTCATCTGAATTTAATATTTGAATATCCTCTAAAATATTGTCATGCCATTCGTTCTTCTGAATGTAAGCTGTTACGCCATCTTCATTTTCAACAAAGCTTTCAAAACCTAATTCACCTAATTCAGCGATTAAAATATCGGTTCCTGGTTGCTTGGGCGACACTTTAAAGGTGTAGCCTAAATATATTTCGTTCATTTTTTTTTGACAAATTTACTAAGGAATATAAAGATACTATTACTTTTGCAGCAAATTTGAATAAATTATGAATAGATTTCTTCTTACGTTATTATTAATTTCATGCTTTACATCTCTTAAAGCACAAGAAACCAATGATATAAAACTTTCTGCCCTGCCGTATTACAGCTATGGTAAAGGGCTAGGAATTACATCGCCAGACAGTATTTTTAAATTAAACATTAGGTTTAGAATGCAAAATCGTGTTACGGCTTTTCTTCCTGAAGATGACGACACAGCTTACGAAGCCATGATTAGGCGTTTGCGTTTAAGACTTGATGGTTATGTAGGCGACCCTAGGTTACTTTATGTAATTCAATTATCATTTTCTCCAAGAGATGTTGGTCCACTAGAAGATCATGGTAATATTAATATTATTCGTGATGCGATTGTTTTTTACCGACCTAACAGACATTGGAATTTTGGTTTTGGACAAACGAAACTACCAGGAAACCGCCAACGTATTAACTCTTCTGGAGCATTACAACTTACCGATAGATCGATTAACAACGCTCGATTTAATATTGATAGAGATTTTGGTCTGCACGCCTATTACCTAAATGAATATACCGACAAATTCTCTTATAACATAAAGACAGCAATTAGTACAGGAGAAGGGCGAAATTGGACAAAAAATCCAGATAACGGATTAGCTTTTACAGGCCGATTAGAACTATACCCATTTGGCGCTTTTAAAGGCAATGGTGCATTTTTTGAAGGTGACGTAAAACGTGAAGAAACCCCTAAATTAATGCTTTCTGGTGTTTACCATTACAACGAAAAAGGAAGGCGTACAAGAGGTACTATAGGCGACGAATTGTTTGAACAACGCGATATGAGCTCGCTGCTTTTAGATGCCGTATTAAAATACAATGGCTGGGCTTTTCAAACAGCTTATTTAAGCCGCTTTGCAGACAATCCAATAACTGTTAACCCAGATGATGCAAACGAGATAGAATATGTATTTACAGGACGTGGTTTTGACACACAATTAAGTTACATTTTTAATAATAACTACGAAATTATTGGAAGGTTCTCTCACCAAGAACCTCATAACGATATTGAAGCATTAACACCACAGGAAAATCAATATAGTTTAGGTGTGACCAAATATATTTGGGAACACGCTTTAAAACTTCAAGCCGAAGTTACCAGAACGGACTCTAATTTTATTAACAATACAACAAGAGAAGATTGGTATGTAAGGTTTCAAATAGAAATAGGTATTTAAAACAAAAAAGGCTCGCATTTAGGCGAGCCTTTTTTTATTGTTAGTCTTTATTCAAAATTAAAACGCATTAACAATAGCGTAAAAATCTTGAGCTTTTAATGACGCGCCGCCAATTAATCCGCCATCTACATCTGGCTTAGAAAAAATTTCCTTAGCGTTATTGGGTTTTACACTTCCTCCATATAAAATAGATACCGCATTTGCAACCTCATTACCATATTTAGCAGCAAGTGTTTTTCTTATAAACGCATGCATATCTTGTGCTTGCTCCGGTGTAGCTGTTTCTCCAGTACCAATAGCCCAAACAGGTTCGTAGGCTAAAATAATGTTTTGAAATGCCGTTGCCTCTAAATGAAATAACGCTTTTTTTATTTGAGAAGCTACAACAGCTTCTTCGTTACCAGATTTTCTGTCTTGTAACTCTTCGCCAAAACAAAAAATAACTTCCATGTTATTGGCCATGGCAGCATCTACTTTTTTAGCCAGATCAGCATCGGTTTCATTAAAATAAGCTCGTCTTTCACTATGACCCAAAATAACAGTTTTCACGCCTATACTTTTTAACATAGACGCGCTAATCTCGCCTGTAAAAGCTCCATTTTCAGCAAAATGCATGTTCTGTGCAACAACCTCTATATCATTCTCTCTTGTAGCTTGAAAAGCCGACCAAAGACTAGTAAATGTTGGTGCTATTTTAACTTCAGCATTAGATGTTTTTGTTTGCTTTTTTAAATCGGTTATTAACGTTTCGGTTTCTGCCAAATCGTTATTCATTTTCCAGTTTCCTGCTACAATTTGTCTTCTCATTTTATTAAAGCGTTTTTAAGGTTTTTATCTGTTGCTTTTACAGCTTTATACAATTTTATATTTTGATTTTTATCCACTACTAAATATCTAGGTATCCAGTCTAAATTTAAGAAATCTCCAAAATCGCCTTTCCATCCAGATTGCATGTAATAATGTTCTCCTTGAACATCGTATTTTTTTATACCTCGTTTCCAAGCACCAACATTTTTATCTAGCGATAAAAAAAGATATGTAACATCTTTATGCTCGTTTTGAAGCATTTTTAAGTTAGGCATACTTTTTATGCAATCGCTGCACCATGAGGCCCAAACATCTATTAAAATAGTTTTCCCTTCGTATTTATTTAAAATAGATGAGAATGTTAAAGATTCGCCTTCTAAGGTTATAAAAGTATCGTTAAGTGCTTTTTCCGAGAATTGTTTTGGGGCTTCTTGTGCTTGACAAGTAAACAATACAATACTGGTAAAAAAGGTAATAAATATGTTTTTCATTTTTTAAATTTTATTCAAGTTTCACTCTTGGATCTAACCACGTGTAAATTATGTCGACAAATATATTAATACTTACAAATACCGTTGCAATTACCAAAACGGCTCCCATAATAACTGGCAAATCTAAGGTATTTAAAGCATTTACAATCTCTTTTCCTAAACCATTCCACCCAAAAATATATTCTACAAAAACAGCCCCTGCCAGCATAGAGGCAAACCAACCTGAAATTGCTGTAACTACAGGATTCATGGCGTTTTTAAGGGCATGTTTTCTTATAATTTGGTATTCTGACAAACCTTTTGCTCTTGCCGTTCTAATATAATCTTGATTAAAAACTTCTAATAATGAATTACGCATTAATTGAATAACTACAGCCAATGGGCGAATACCTAAAACTATAGCTGGCAGAATTAAGTTTTTCCATTGAATATGCATAGCCTCGCCAAAATCATCTAATTCATATAAACTCCCTGTCATTTCTAAGTTAGTATATTTATGTAGTACAAATCCAAATAACCAAGCAAACAAAATGGCACTAAAAAACGATGGCACACTCATACCAAATGTGCTAAACACTTGTATTACTCTATCTAACCATTGGTCTTTAAATAAGGCTGAAATTATTCCTAAAACAATACCAAGCACAATAGCAATAATAATTGCCGAAATTGCTAAAACAAACGTATTTGGCAGAGTTTCTGCTATAACTGAAGTTACTTTTTTTCCTTGCTTGGTAAACGATTCTCGCAAATAAGGAAATTTTAAGGCAAGCGTAGTATTTTCTAGCGAAAAAAGTGTCATGGCATTATACTTTTCCTGCGAAAGAAATGTATAATCTTCTGTGTTTTTTGAATGAAATGATAATGGTGATAAATCGTTTAAATAGTACAAATACTGCGTTGAAATGGGTTTATTAAAACCGTATTTTGCTTTAACTGTTGCTAATTGCTTACTATCTTCATTTTGTCCTAGCATCATCTGTGCTGGATCGCCAGGCAATACATTAAACAAAAAGAAGATGACTGTAACCACACCAAATAGTGTTAGTACAGCATAAAAGGCTTTATTTATAAAATAGTTTAGCAAATATTAAAACTCTAAATCGTCTATATCGTTCCAATGAACTTTTTGTGTAATGGTTCCTTTTTCAAGAACGACAATACCTGGATTGGCTCTAACAATAGTTTTTAGTACTTTTTCATCGCATAAATAAAAATCGAAATCTAAATTATAATCGGACTTTATTTTTTGCTTAACATCGTCTCCAGAGGCCGACAACCCTATTACTGTATAACCATTTTTTTGAGCTTCTTGAGCCATAGCTTTTACCTTTGCCATGCCTTCTACTTCGGTTGATTCAAGATTATAACTAACCACCATAACTAGTTTATCTTTTTCTAAAAACTCATTGGTCTTATCTTCGTCTGTTGTTTCAATAGAGAAGTCTAATATTTTAGGTTCGTAACCAGGCTCAATAATTTCGGTTTCATAACTTACTAATTCGCCATCTACCGAGGGGTAAGAGCCATCTGTAATATATTCTTTTTCTTCACCATTTACGTTAAATACCCACGTCCATTCCATAACTGGTTTTTTAGCGTCTTCGGGAATACTCATATTCTCTTGAATATTGCTTCCTATGTTATAAGCTCTAAAATCTATCGATGGTAAATGCATTAACACATGATACGCAAACCATAAACAGGTAATAAACCCAAGCAAAGCAACAATAGTTGTATTGAGCCTATTAAAAATGGGCTTAATATAACGAACACCAAAAAACAGCACTAAAATTAACACCAGTAAAATAACATCTTTAGTGAACGATTCCCACGGGGTTAGTTTTATAGCATCGCCAAAACAACCACAATCTTTTACTTTATCGAAATATGCTGAATAGAAGGTTAAAAAGGTGAAAAACACGATCATTCCTAACAAACTCCAAACAGTAAACTTAGGTTTGTATCCTATTAATAAGAAAATGCCTAGCACAACTTCAAACACAACAACTAATACCGAAATAATAAGCGCATAAGGTTCTAAAAACGGTATGTTAAGTACATCGTAACTAAAATATTCCTGCAGTTTATACGAAAAACCTAATGGATCGTTTAGTTTAATAAATCCTGAAAAAATAAATAATGCACCGACTAATATTCGGCATATATTAACAATTATTCTCATGTGCTTACTGTTTTGTGACTGTCTTTTTTCTCTTTACTACAATTAATTTTGTGCTAACCAAGGTATGCAAAATGTGCATTATACCTTTTCATCTTATTTTTCGTTTAAATGAATCATGGCAAAAACAGCATAATTAATCATATCTTGATAATTAGCATCTATGCCTTCGCTAACGAGTGTTTTACCAGCGTTGTCTTCTATTTGTTTAACGCGTAATAACTTTTGAAGAATTAAATCGGTTAGAGAACTAACACGCATATCTCGCCAGGCTTCACCATAATCATGGTTTTTATTCATCATGAGTTGTTTGGTTTCAGCTACTTTTTCGTCGTATAATTTTGTAGCTTCTTTAACATTTAAATCTGGTTGTTCCACAACACCTTTATCTAATTGAATTAGCGCCATTGTAGCATAATTTATAATACCAATAAACTCGCTAATTTCATCTTCATCTACTTTTCTTACATCATTCTCCTGTAAGCCCCTTATACGTTGGGCTTTTATAAAAATTTGATCGGTTAACGATGGTAATCTTAATATGCGCCAAGCACTACCATAATCTGACATTTTTTTCACAAAAAGGTCACGACAAACTGCGATAACATCATCGTATTGTTTTGAAGTATTTTGCATTAATACAGTATAATTTTGCGTAAATTTCGCTTAAATAGTTTAAAGTTTCAAGTTTAAAGTATTAAAGTTGCACACCAATTAACAAACCAATGACCATAAATTGCAAAGGACAACTTATAAACCTTAGTCAGCCCAAAGTAATGGGCATTTTAAACGTTACACCAGATTCGTTTTTTGATGGTGGAAAATACAATGCTCCAAAAAAATTACTCGCACAAGCTGAAAAGATGTTAAATCAAGGCGCCACTTTTATCGATGTTGGCGCTTACAGTTCTAGACCAAATGCCGATTTTGTAAGTGAAGATGAAGAGTTAAAAAGAATTATTCCTATTGTCGAATTATTACAAAAAGAATTTCCAAACAGTTTACTATCTATAGACACGTTTAGAAGCAAGGTTGCTAAGCAATGTATTACAGCTGGAGCAGCTATTGTAAATGATATTTCTGCCGGACAATTAGATAGCGAAATGCTTAAAACAGTTGGTAAACTTAACGCACCTTATATTATGATGCATATGCGCGGTACGCCACAAACTATGCAGCAACTTACAGATTATGACGATTTGCTTAAAGATATTACTTACTATTTTTCTGAACGTATTACTCAAGCCAAAACACATGGTATTCACGACATCATTATCGATCCAGGATTTGGATTTGCAAAAACCATGAAGCAAAACTACGAACTCATGAGTAAGCTGAAACTTTTTAAAATAATTGATCGCCCTATGCTTGTTGGTATTTCTAGAAAATCGATGATTTATAAACTTCTAGAAACCACTCCTGATCAAGCGCTAAATGGCACAACCGTTTTAAACACCATTGCTTTGCAAAAAGGCGCCAATATACTTCGTGTTCACGATGTAAAAGAAGCTATGGAGTGTGTTAAATTAATTACAGAAATAAACCCTAAGTAAGGTTATAATTTTTAAATTTACGAAAACAGCAAGCCTTTGGAAATTTTCGACGAACTTTTAAAATTCACCATAATAGATGTTATCGATGTTATTTTAGTAGCCCTTCTACTCTACTACATCTATAAATTGGTTAAAGGTACTGTAGCCATTAATATTTTTATTGGAATTGTTATTATTTACTTCACCTACCTAATCACAGCAGCCTTACAAATGAAAATGCTCAGCAAAATTTTAGGTGGTTTTATGAGCGTAGGTTTGATTGCTTTAATTGTGGTGTTTCAACCGGAAATAAGAAAATTTTTACTTATGGTTGGCTCGACTAACTTTGGTAAAAAGAAAAACTTTTTCAAAGCCTTTAAATTTTTAAAAACTGAAGCTAACAACACCACAAACGTAGAAGCTGTTGTGCTTGCTTGTAATAAAATGGGAAGTACAAGAACAGGCGCTTTAATTGTTTTTGAAAACAATAATAGTTTGGACTTTTTAGTAAATACAGGTGACGAAATGAACATAAAAGTAACCCAACCTATTATAGAAAGTATCTTTTTTAAAAATAGCCCGTTACATGATGGCGCTATAATTATTGAAAATAATACTGTAAAAGCCACACGAGTTATTTTACCTGTAAGTAACGATAATTCTATCCCACAGCGTTTTGGATTAAGACACCGAGCTGCTGTTGGTATTACCGAGAAAACAGATGCCCTAGCACTGGTTGTTAGCGAAGAAACAGGACAAGTTTCTTATTTTAAAGATGGTGAGTTTGTGATGTTTGAAGACACTCAAAAACTTATTGAAATGATAAAAAAAGATTTATCTTAATTAATTGACCACTAAGCTGTTTCCTTTTTTAAAAACTGAACCTCGTATAGATTTTTATAATAGCCGTTTTTCTTTTTTAATAGCTCGTAATGAGACCCTTCCTCAACTATCTTTCCGTCGTCCATTACAATAATTTTATCAGCTTTAATTACCGTGGCCAACCTATGCGCAATTACAATAGATGTACGGCCTTTTGTAATTTTATCTGTTGCATTTTGAATTAATTGCTCAGAATACGAATCTACAGACGATGTTGCTTCGTCTAACACTAAAATACTTGGATTAGTCACATAAGCTCTTAAAAACGAAATTAACTGTCTTTGCCCTGAAGATAGCATGGCGCCGCGTTCTTTTACATTATAGTGGTAGTTATTAGGTAGGCTCATAATAAATTCATGAATACCAATATCTTTAGCAGCTTGCACGACTTCAGCTTCTGTTATTTCTGGGTGATTTAATGTGATGTTACTAAAAATAGTATCGGCAAATAAGAACACATCTTGCAACACAACTGCTATTTGCTGGCGTAATGATGACAAAGTAACATCTTTTACGTTTAAATGATCTATAGTTATAACGCCACTATCAATCTCATAAAAGCGATTTAATAAATTAATAATTGTCGATTTTCCAGCTCCCGTGGCTCCTACAATAGCGACAGTTTCTCCGGGTTTCACTTTAAAAGAAATACCTTTTAATACTTCTTCGCCATCTACATAACTAAATCTTACTTGATTAAATTGTATGTGACCTCTTAATTGATTTACTTCGGTTGCTCCATTATCATCTATTTGCGAGGTTGTATCTAGCACTTTAAACACACGATTGGCTGCGACCATTCCCATTTGTAACGTATTAAACTTGTCGGCTATTTGTCTTAACGGACGAAATAGCATAGGAATCATCATAATAAAAGCCGTTAAATCACCTAAAGTAGCTGTTTCTGATAATACAATATTCAAACCGCCATACCAAGACACCAAACCAATTGTTATAGATGATGATAACTCGGCAATTGGAAAGAAAATTGAGTTATACCAAACGGTTTTTAACCACGCTTTTTTATGGCGTTCGTTTATGGCTTTAAATCGTTTATACTCGGTATCTTCTCTAGTAAAAAGCTGAAGGATTTTCATACCAACTAAACGTTCTTGCACAAAGGAGTTTAGATTGGAAATTTCGGTTCTTACTTCTTCAAAAGCTTTCTTCATATACTTTTGAAAAACGCGTGTGGCATATAACAGTACTGGCAGCATTAAAAATACAATTAAGCTTAACTCCCAGTTCATAAAAAGCATAACAGAAGACACAACCAACATGGTTAGTAAATCTCTAAAAATCATAAAAAGACCTTCTCCAAAAACATCGGCTATACGTTCCATATCGGTTACAGCTCGTGTAATTAATACTCCTACTGAAGAATTATCGAAATACTTCATTTTAAACCTAATCATATGGTCGAAAAGCTTAACACGAATATCTTTTACCACGGTTTGACCGAGCCATCCAGAATAGAAAATAAATAGTAGTTGACAAATGACTTCTCCTAATAACAAGCCTCCCATTATTAAGATGTAGGGTAAAAACCCTTCAAAGGTTTTTGTAGCGATGTTATTATCTATTGCTTGCTGTAAAATATAAGGTCTTGCAGCTCCAAAAAGTGCTAAAAGTATAACCGCTAATAAAACGCCTATAAACACTTTATGATAGGGTTTTATAAACTTAAATAGTCTTTTAAAAAGCTTTAAATCAAATATTTTGTTTGTTTTAGTCAAGTCTTTTTATGTTTTCTGGATATGTTACTTCTTTTAAATACAAACCGTGTGCTGGCACAGAATACCCTGCTTCACTTCTACTTTTAGAACGAATTATAGTATGTACATCATGAACTGCAATTTTGCCTAACCCCACATTTATTAACGTTCCCATAATGGCGCGCACCATGTTTCTTAAAAACCTATCGGCTTTTATATAAAAATGAAGTTCATCTTCTTTAATGGTAAAATTGGCTGCTTCAATAGCACAATTATAGGTTTTTACATCGGTATTACTTTTAGAAAAGCATTGAAAATCTTTATACTCCAATAAAATGGTTGCCGCTTGTTTCATGTTTTCAACATCTAAAGATGTTTTTAAATAATAAGCCGATTCATAATTAAACACATTTTTTTTTAAGGCTATCCTATAAATATACGATCTGCTTGTAGCATCAAACCTAGCATGTATGTTACTGTTAACTTTAAACAAATCGTGTATAGCTATATCTTTTGGTAAAAAAGAGTTGAGCTTATATATTAAATCTTTTTCCAAAAAATCTTTTTCAGTATCAAAGTGAGCAAACATTTGTAAAGCGTGTACACCAGCATCTGTTCTACCAGCACCAACAATGGCAATATCATCACTTAACAATCGTGATAACGCTTTCTCTAATACTTCTTGCACCGAAATAGCATTAGGTTGGTTTTGCCAGCCATGATACTTTTTTCCATTGTATGACAATTCTAAAAAATAGCGCAATTAAAAATGTATTTTTGTATTATGAAGCTACAAAGATAACTTTATTCCTGCGAAGGTGAGAATTTCAACTATTAAAAAAAATGCAATATTTATATATAAGTAAATGACAAAAATCTTATTGCTTTCAGACACACATGGTCATATTGATACGACTATTTTAAAGTATGTGAAAGAAGCTGACGAAGTATGGCATGCAGGCGATATTGGAAACTTAAAAGTAACCGATGCCATAAAAAAACTAAAACCGCTTCGTGCTGTTTATGGTAATATAGACGACCATAAAGCTAGAAAAGAATTCCCTAAAAACAATAGGTTTTTTTGTGAAGATGTTGATGTTTGGATAACCCATATTGGCGGTTATCCGGGAAAATATAACCCCAATCTAAAAAATGAAATAAACAGTAATCCACCTGACATCTTTATTTGTGGACATTCGCATATTTTAAAAGTAATGCCAGATAAAAAACTCAATTTATTGCACATGAATCCTGGTGCCATTGGAAACCATGGGTTTCATAAAGTAAAAACTATGCTTCGTTTTACTATTGATGGTAAAAAAATTGATAACCTTGAAGTTATTGAGTTTGAACGATAAAAGACTTGCTCCAAATCCAATAAAAAAAGAATCCCAAAATGATTGTTCGGTAAATTTGTACAATAAATAGACAAGCAATGAACCTCAAAGAAAATAAATTAGTGTATACTTTGCCATAAAATACTTTTTCACGGATCTTCAATAATAGCTGTTTCGGATTTAGTACATTTCTTACTTGTATCTTCTGGACATCCCGAACAAGTACATGTACTACCTTCAACCTCTAAATGACACCCATTTGGGCACCCCGTACAAGTGCACTGCTTCGAACCTAACTTGTATAAATTGCTTTGTGAATCAAATGATAAAAAAGCACCTGTTTCTATAGTACCATCCTTACTAATTGTTTTTAAGAAAAACAATTCATTATCTTGTTCATCAACGGTTTGAATAATAGAAAAAGTATTCAACTTAACATTAAACCCTTCTTCCTTTAACTTATTCTCCCATAAGGTTTTTAAAGAAGCAGTTGTAACCTCTTTTCCTGAAGCATCAACCATTTTAGTCTTAAATATTTCTTCTATAGTTAAAGATTCTTGACCAACAATAAAATCTTGATCATCTTTACTACAAGAAAGAAGTACTAATAAAATGATAATAGTAGAAAATATTAGACTATTTTTTTTCATAAAATATGTTTTACAGATTAACATACTCAATAATAATAATAATAAGCAAATTTAAACGATAAAAAAACCCAAAGCTTTCGCTTTGGGTTTTAACGCACTAATACTACTAAGATGTTAGGCCTATCGTAACCTATCGACTGATTTTACAAGATCTTCATCCTTTTTAATGGCTTTGTTGGCCAAGGCCAAAAACACGATAGAAATAATAGGAAGAAAAATCCCAATACCTTTCTCAGAAACTACTGTTTCTCCAGATAAATTTAGTGATTGGTACACGAATAATCCTAGTAAAATAAAGTTTAATATCATATTAAGCCGCCCTAAAACAAATTGCGACTGTCTGTTTTTAAATCTAAATATTGAAATTAACGACAACAATGCAGAGCCTATAAACAGTATAAAGTATACCATATTATCTATAGCAAATATTTTTACCCCATCGTTAGTTACCCATAAATGGAATACAAAAATAAGCCCTGCAGATACTATAGCAGAAACTAAAAGGTATAAAGTTTGAATTCTTTGTAACACGCTTTTCAATTATTGAGGCACAAAAATAATGGATTATTTTAAAAAATACACCCAAATATTTAAAATAAAAGTTGTATTATTGCAGTAACAAGCCCAACTACCACGTTAGTAACTTGTTAATTCTTCAGATTAAAATCTTTTTTTTCAGAAAAATTCAAATTCATTATTTAACTGAAACATTCTTTAATTAACATCAATGTTTGAAATATCACAATTAAAAGCTAAAAAGCTTCCTGAGTTACAGGAAATTGCTAAACAATTAAACGTTTCTAAGTACCGTTCTTTAAAAAAACTAGACTTAGTTTATAAAATTTTAGACTACCAAGCAGCAAACCCACAAGAGGTTTCTAGTGTAGCTAAACAAGATACTAAAGAACAAGAAACGTCTACCCCAAAAAAGCAACCTAGAAAACGTGTGCAAAAAAGTACAAGTACTACAAAAAGCACACCTTCTAAAAATGCTCCAGAGCCTAAACCAAAATCGAATAACAACGATAAGAATAATACAGATAAGGGGCGTCAAAATAACAAAACACAAAACAAAGAACAGTCTTCTAGCAAGAATACTCCCAAAAAAGAGTCTAACAAAAGCAAGCAGGACAATTCTAAAAAAGAACAAAGAAAACAAAATAACGGTAATAAAGATACTAGAAACAGATACAGAGAGCCCGATTACGAATTTGACGCTATTATAGAAAGTGAAGGTGTTTTAGATATTATGCAAGATGGCTACGGCTTTTTAAGATCGTCTGACTATAACTACCTGTCTTCGCCTGATGATATTTATGTATCGCAATCACAAATTCGCTTATTTGGACTTAAAACAGGTGATACCGTTCTTGGAAATGTTCGCCCACCAAAAGAAGGTGAAAAATACTTTCCACTAATAAAAGTTAATAAAATTAATGGTTTAGATCCTCAAGTTGTAAGAGATCGTGTTTCTTTCGAGCATTTAACTCCACTTTTCCCTAAAGAAAAGTTTAATATTGCCGAAAGACAAAGTACCATATCTACTAGAATTATGGATTTGTTCTCACCTATTGGGAAAGGACAACGTGGTATGATTGTATCGCAACCAAAAACAGGTAAAACCATGCTACTTAAGGATATTGCCAATGCTATTGCAGCAAATCATCCTGAGGTTTATCAAATTATCCTTTTAATTGATGAGCGTCCAGAAGAAGTTACCGATATGCAACGTAATGTTCGTGGTGAAGTGGTATCATCAACTTTCGATAAAGAAGCTCACGAACACGTTCGTATTGCCAATATTGTTTTAGAAAAAGCAAAACGCTTGGTAGAATGTGGACACGATGTGGTTATTCTTTTAGATTCTATTACAAGGTTGGCTAGAGCCTACAACACCGTACAACCAGCTTCTGGTAAAATTTTAAGTGGTGGTGTTGATGCCAATGCACTTCACAAACCAAAACGTTTCTTTGGTGCTGCTCGTAATATTGAAAATGGCGGATCGTTATCTATAATTGCCACTGCTTTAACAGAAACAGGTTCAAAAATGGATGAAGTTATCTTCGAAGAGTTTAAAGGAACTGGTAATATGGAACTTCAATTAGACAGAAGAATTGCCAACAGAAGAATTTTCCCTGCTATCGATTTAATTTCTTCTAGTACACGAAGAGACGATTTACTACTTGATGAAACGACCATACAACGCATGTGGGTATTAAGAAAATATCTTGCCGATATGAACCCAGTTGAAGCTATGGAGTTTATAAATGATAAAGTAAAACAAACACGAAATAACGAAGAGTTTTTAATCTCCATGAATGGTTAAAAACCTCTTTGTTTAATTAGTATAAAAAAATCCCATTGAAAATTCAATGGGATTTTTTATGAACAAATCAGATTAACAAATAAAAAAAAGCTTCTCTAAAAGAGAAGCCTTATACTATTATATAACTTTTATCTCTACTTATAGTGAAGCAACATGCTTAGCTAAGCTAGACTTTAAATTTGCTGCTTTATTAGCATGAATAATATTATTCTTTGCTAATTTATCTACCATAGAAACTACAGAAGGAAATAATTTTTCAGCATCTGACTTGCTAGTCATATCACGTAATTTCTTAATAGCATTACGTGTTGTTCTATGCTGATATCTATTTCTTAAGCGCTTAGCTTCGTTGCTTCTAATTCTTTTTAACGCTGACTTATGATTTGCCATTTGTTTTTACTTCTATTCGTTATAATAAGTAGCCCGTAGGGGAATCGAACCCCTCTTACCAGGATGAAAACCTGGCGTCCTAGCCGATAGACGAACGGGCCATTTTGGTTTTTGAGAGTGCAAATATAAATTAATTTTTAATACTTGCAAAACTTTTTTCAAAGCCCCAATGTTTCCATTGCGGGTGCAAATATAATTCTATTTTTATATTCTGCAACAACAAAATTTATTTTTTTACAAAAAAACTTAATATGCCTTAGCAAAAAGCACTCTTCCTTTAGAAGGCACTCCTGTGTAAACACATTTACCTTCTTCATTACCTGCGTCTAAAGGTATACATCTTATAGTTGCCTTGGTAAGTTCTTTTATTTTTTCTTCGGTTTCAGCGGTACCGTCCCAATGTGCCGATATAAATCCACCTTTATTCTTTAAAACCTCTTTAAACTCGTCGAAAGTATCTACTTCTGTAGTGTGTGTACTTCTATAATCTAAGGCTTTTTTATACAATGAACTTTGTATTTCTTCCATTAGATTTTCAATTTTAGGTGTTAAGCTGTCTAATGGTACAATTTCTTTAGTTAACGTGTCTCTTCTTGCTAACTCAACAGTTCCGTTTTCTAGATCTTTAGGCCCAATAGCTATTCGTAAAGGCACACCTTGTAATTCATGCTGTGCAAACTTAGCTCCTGGCCTATGTGTTGTTCTATCATCAAACTTAACCGAAATATTCTTTGCTCGTAAATCGCCCATTATTAAGTTAGCGATTTTAGAAATTTCTTCTAATTGCTCTTCGGATCTATATATAGGAACTATAACTACTTGATCTGGGGCTAAATTAGGCGGCAACACTAAACCATGATCGTCGCTATGTGTCATTATTAAAGCGCCCATTAATCTAGTAGAAACACCCCAAGATGTTGCCCAAACATAATCTTGTTTTCCTTCTTTTGAAGTAAACTTAACATCGAAAGCTTTGGCGAAATTTTGCCCAAGAAAATGTGATGTTCCTGCTTGTAACGCCTTACCATCTTGCATTAATGCCTCGATACAATACGTTTCTACAGCACCTGCGAAACGTTCGCTTTCGGTTTTTACCCCTTTTACAACGGGTATTGCCATAAAGTTTTCGGCGAAATTGGCATATATATTATTCATTAACTCGGCTTCCTTTATAGCTTCTGCTTTTGTTTCATGAGCTGTATGCCCTTCTTGCCATAAAAATTCTGCTGTTCTTAAAAATAATCGTGTACGCATTTCCCAACGCACGACATTTGCCCATTGATTAACTAAAATTGGCAAGTCTCTGTAAGATTGAATCCATCCTTTATAGGTATTCCAAATAATGGCCTCACTTGTAGGTCTTACTACTAATTCTTCTTCCAGTTTCGCCTCTGGATCAACACGAAGCTTTCCTTCATTATCAGGGTCGTTTTGTAACCTGTAATGCGTTACTACAGCACATTCTTTAGCAAAACCTTCGGCATTTTTTTCTTCAGCTTCAAAAAGACTTTTGGGAACAAATAAAGGGAAGTAAGCATTTTTATGCCCTGTTTCTTTAAACATTCTATCTAATTCGGCTTGCATTTTTTCCCAAATGGCGTAACCATAAGGTTTTATTACCATACAACCTCTAACTGCTGAGTTTTCAGCTAAATCTGCTTTTACAACAAGCTCATTATACCATTTAGAATAATCTTCTGCTCTACTTGTAAGTTTCTTGCTCATATATAAGGATTTGGCACAAAGTTTGTGATTATGTTAAATATAGAAAATAGTTGCACAAAACTAACTATTTTTGTTATGTTCAACAATAAAATTCAAGAGATATGCAATTTAATTACTACATGAAAAAGAAAATACTTTTCACTGGTGCTTTTGCGCTTCTCTTGATCTTGTCATCTTGTGGATCATCTCAGTATGCAACTTACGATAATGATGGAATCTACAACCCTAACCCAAAGATTGAATACGAAGAAGAAGTTGTACAAGCTCAAGAAAGCAATTCTAACAGTGATTTCTACAGAAATTATTTTAAAGAAAAGTCTGAAGATTATCAAATTCCTGAAGATGAGGAATATTTTACAGATATTGACGCTTATAAAGAAGGTGACTCTACAGAAGTTTACAATTCTGGTTATGCTGGATGGGGACAAGAAAACAATGATAACGTAACCGTAAATGTTTACAATAACTCTTGGGGGTATAACAGCTGGTGGTATAGACCCTATAGTTACTGGGGCGGATACTATGGTTGGGGCTATTATTCTCCTGGTTGGAATATAGGCTGGGGTTATTATGGTTACGACCCTTATTTTTACGGTGGCGGCTATTATGGCTGGAACTGGGGATGGTCTTACCCTTACTATGGATCTCATTACTACAATAATTACTATAGAAGAAGTTATGCTCACAGTAATACTAGACGCGGAAGCTATTTAAATTATAATAGCAGACTAAACTCTAGAAACAACACCTCTAGAGCAACTAGAGACAGAAGTAGAGCAACAAATAATTCTAGAACAAGATCTACTAGAACAAGAACGACTTCGCCACGCGCAAGAGACAATAGTAGTACCTCTCCAAGAACAAGAGTAAATACTAGGAACAACACATCTAATAACACACCAAGAACAAGAACTAGAACAACAACTCCTAGAAGAAATAACTCTTCTATAAATACGAGAACAAGAACTAGCTCACCAACAATGAGGTCTAGTAGGAGTTCATCTGGAAGAAGTTTTTCTAGAGGCGGCGGCGGTTCTAGAAGAGGCGGCGGAATAAGATAATAGGAAACCCACTAAAAAATAAACACACTCTTAATTATATTGATATGAAAAAGTTAATAATATTAACCTTAGGCCTTTTTATTGTCCAGACTTCGCATTCTCAAGACATAACAGATGCCTTAAGATACTCGCAAGATGAAATTCAAGGAACAGCAAGATTTCGCGCTTTAAGCGGTGCATTTGGAGCCTTAGGAGGTGATATGAGCGCTGTAAGCATAAACCCAGCTGGATCAGCAGTCTTTACGTCTAGTCATGTTTCTTTATCACTAGCAAACAATAACACAAAAAACGAAACACGATATTTTAATGGCTCTAGTAGCGCTAAAGACTCTAATTTTGATTTAAATCAAACTGGCGCGGCTTTTGTTTTTTATAATAGAAATGAAAATTCAAATTGGAAAAAGTTTTCGCTAGGTGTTGCCTACGATAAAACAAACGACTTTGATAATGAATGGCTCGCTGCTGGAACAAGCAACACATCTATAGATCGATATTTTTTAGATAGAACAGAAGCTGGTGAATTTGAATTTGGAGTTCTTAAATTATTACCTGGCGAGTATATTGAAGAAGCATATGCCGATATAGGCTCTAATTATTCATACGATTACCAACAAGTATTTTTAGGCTATTGGGCTGGGATTATCGATCCTGTAAATATGGATAATAATACAAACGATAATAATATAGACTATATTTCAAATACAGCTCCTGCAACAGCGTTTAATCAAGAATACTTTTACGCCTCTACAGGTTACAATGGTAAGTTTGCATTTAACTTTGCTACGCAATTTAAAGATAAGTTATACCTAGGACTTAATTTAAACTCCCATTTTATAAATTATGACAAGACAACTCATTTTTATGAAACTAATTCCGACCCTAACTCACTAGCAAATGATATCTTCTTTGAGAATAGACTATCTACAACTGGTTCTGGATTTTCATTTCAATTAGGAGCTATTGCCAATATAACAGAAAACTTTAGAGCTGGTTTGGCTTATAATTCGCCTACATGGTACAGAATTGACGAAGAACTTAGTCAAAATATAAATTCTAATATTGCTGACCCTGAAATTAATTATATAAGCACAGTTATTAATGTATATCCATCATACAAACTGCAAACACCAGGAAAATTTACAGGGAGTCTTGCTTATATTTTTGGAAAACATGGTCTTATTAGCTTTGACTATTCTATTAAAGACTACGGAAACACAAAATACAGACCAACTTCTGACACGTATTTTTCACGCTTAAATCAAGACATAAGCAACAGGTTAACAACAGCATCGACATATAGATTTGGCGGTGAATATCGCATTAAACAGGTAAGTTTAAGAGCTGGTTATCGCCTAGAAGAAAGCCCTTATAAAGAGGATAGAAATGACAGTAATTATGTTGGAGACTTAAATGGTTATTCTTTTGGTTTAGGATATAATTTTGGGAAGTTCAACATAGATTTATCATTTGATCATGCTGAAAGAGATTATAAAAATCAATTATATAGTGTAGGATTAACTAATAGAGCTAATATTGATAACAGTAATAACAATGTTATTTTAACTGTTGGATTTAGTTTATAACAGTAACTTTAACTTCAATAAAAAAAGCCTGAGCAAATTGCTCAGGCTTTTTTATGTGAATTTTCACTTCCTCAATTATCTCTTTAAAGAGAAGTGAGCTCTAAACTCTTTTGAGGGGCCGTTTATTTCTCCAGGCTCTCTATACTCTATTGTAAACCAGTAATCACTAGATGGTAATACTTCGCCATTAAAGGTACCATCCCAACCTGGCCCTGATGGACTAAGTTGTTTTAATAATTTACCATAACGGTCGAAAATATAAATCTTAGCATCTAACTGATCTTGAATTCCAACAATCTGCCAAGTGTCATTAAATCCGTCATCATTCGGTGTAAAGTATAATGGGTAATCTACCACAAATACATCATCATAGCTTATACCACATCCGTTAATATCACGTGCTCTTACGGCATATTCCCCAAAGGCAACATCGGTAAAGGTATACGTATTTGTACCATTGCTTACCCAAGGACCATTGTCTAAACTAAATTCATACTCACCTTCTCCAGTAACAGTGGCTACTACAGCATGTGGGTCTGCAAAAGCTTCGGTTGTTACTGTTGCCGTTAATGCTGGTGGGCCACTCTCTATTACGGTTGTTGTTACGGCACTATTACATTGGGTTGTAACATCTTCTACATATACTGTATAAACACCTCCTATTATAGGTTCGTAACTAGAACCCGTTCCTAACACAGTACTTGGGTCTCCAGCTTCTGTCCATTCAAACGAATATAGCGTGTCGCTCAATCCTGTGTCTAATATTGGGGTATTTATAACTTCTGTACCATTAGCGTCAACGCAAAGCGTGTATTCGTCATCTAAGGTAAATGATGGTTTTGGGTTGACTTGTAATTCAAAAGACGTGATATCGTAACAATCATTATCTGCTGTCATATCATTATCTACTCTTACCCATATAGTTTGCGGGTTTGAGGTGTTTGTATATGGACTTGATAGGGCATTAACCATATCTAAAGCATCGTTCTCAGATAAATAATATGTTACATTAAAGTCTGTAGGACTTTGTGTTGTTCCTAATACTGTTGCATCTTGTGTTGTTAAATCGAACGCTACAGTATCATTTGATGGATCGCCATCAAACTCCATATTATCGTCGCACATTTCAAATGTTGGCACTGTATTAGCCATAGCGCCTTCTTGCACTTCAATGAAGAAACTTACTGTAGCTACACTACATCCCGTAATTGTGTTTGTGATACTCACGTAAATCTCTTGCGGGTTTAATGGTGTTCCTGCATTAGCTGGATCTTCTATATTTGTATATGCGGTATCATTCGTTATCCAGCCTGTCCCTGATTCAGCTGCAGCTAGTGTTTCATAATAATGCACTTCATAATCGGGTTCTGGTTGGCCATTTAAAATATCATCTGTTCTAACAGTTAAATCAAACGTATAATAACCATCTGTGTTTACTTCACAAGCAATAATATCTTCAACTGTTGTTGTTTCCGGCAACGGATTTACTATTAAATTAAAAGTAACAATTGTGTAACAACCAGTTCCTGTATCTGCCGGATCTGCTGGATCACCAGTATTAGTTACTCGTACATAAATAGTTTGCGCTGCACTCTGGTAAGCGTCTGGTGTCGTTATTGCATTTGCTCCCGCTTCTGCATCGCTCATACTTGTATGATATGTTACAGTTTCATCAAACGCATTTAACATTAATGGTTCGTTTTCGGTTAAGTCGAAAACTTCTTCTAAATCTCCTGGGTTGTTATCATCACAAGCTTCTAAATCAGGTAAATTATCATTTGGTGTAGGCAAAGTATTAACTACTAAAGTTAATGTGGTTACCGCATAACAACTATTACCACTTGAAGTTTCTGTTACCGTTACAAAAATGGTTTGTGGGTTATGAGGTAAGCCTCCTACTGATGTATTAGTATAGTCTGTATAATCTGGTATTGAATTACCTGATTGTACATCGGCCATGGTTTCAAAATAATCAACAACTAATGAGCTATCGTTTCCTGTTATATCACCATCCATTGTTGTTAAATCAAAACTAGCATAACCATCATTATCTATAGAATCATCACAAATTTCAAATAATCCATCCTGTAGAGCAATTGTTGGTGGTAAGTTTACAATGATATCAAATTGACCTGTTGCTATACAACCATTTACTCCTTCCAAACGCACATAAATTGTTGCATCGGAGCTCATGTAATTTGACAATTGTGGTTCTACAATTGGGTTCGCTGCAGGAATAGCCTCTGCATCTGCTAATGTTTCATGGTATGTTAAAGTGTAATCTGCTGGATTTTGACCATTGTATATAGTGGCATCCATGGATGTTAAATCAAAAGCTGTTACACCATCATAATCATCATCACATTCTGAATACGATGCTATATCTGTTAATACTTCTGGTGTTGGTAAAGCTATTAATTGTAATTCTACTACTGTATAACATAGTGTTACAGGATCTGTCGCTCTTACATAAACAACATCGGTTCCTGCATCGTTATTTGTATAAAGATCTGGTAATTCGTTAACACCATCTTCTGCATTTTCATAGGTTCCATGATAGGTTATGTCATTACCTTCTCCGTTATCTATCTCAACAGTTGCAGATTGTAAATCAAATTCTGCATAACCATCGTTATCTGCGTCACACTCTTCTAGTGGTGTAATGTTTGCTGATGGTGTTGGTGTTGGCACATCTAATACTTCTATTGTTAATGTTGATGTTGCTGAACATCCTGTGGTACCACTAGTTACTAGCACAAATAGGGTTTGTGGATTATGTGGCAGTCCATTTATAGAGGTATTTGCATAAGCCGTATAATCTGATATGGTGTTCCCCGCTTGTAGGTCTGCCATGGTTTCATAATAATCTACTGACCAATTGGTGTTTCCTCCGGTAATTATATCATCTTGTTGTGTTAAATCAAAAATACCATAACCGTCGTTGTCGACTGTATCATCACAAATTGTTAAAAACAACGCTTCATTTGTTGTTTCTGGAACGGGTAATGGATTAACGATTAAATCTAGTGTTGTAGCCGTATAACAACCTGTAGTGTTATTTTCTACGCGAACACCTATGGTTTGCATATCTGGTGTAGTGTTTGTGTATGCTGCTGGTGTGGCTATGTACGTTGCTGCTGTTGTTCCTATTTCAGCGTCATTTGGATCTTCATAATAAGTAACGGTATAATCTGTAGCGCTTAAACCATTTAAAACATCTACATTTCTAATGGTTAAATCAAACTCTGTTAAACCATCTGCCGTACCATCATCATCACACATCACTATAGGATCTAAATCCTCTTCTATCTCTGGGGTTGGATCTACAATTAAGTTTAACTCGACTATAGTTGGACAATCTGTACTTGTACCAGCATAGTCTACGCGTACATAAATGATTTGCCCCATTACATTTGATAATACATTACCTTGTGGTAACACATCGTCTATAGCGTTTTGTTCTGTTAAGTGAAAGGTTACCTCTAATGCCGGGTCTGTTGTAACTTCTGCGGCAACTGCTGATAAATCAAACACCCCTAAACCATCGTTATCCGGATCGCAATAATGTAAATCGCTTGGTGTGTTAGCTGCTGGAGCTCCAACTACATTTAGCGTTAACGTAGTATAGTCAACACATCCTGTTGTCGCATCTTCTACTCTTACATGAACAACCTCGCCATCTGATCCTATATAAGCCATGGATGATGGAGACACTTCTGGCGTGCCTGCTTCAGCTTCGGCCAAACTGTTATAATAAGTAACATTATAACTGCTATTCCCTCCTGATATTTCATTGTCTTTAACGGTTAAATCCATCTCTGTCATACCATCTGAAACATTATCATCGCACACTATTAATGGTGTAGGATCTACTACCGTTGGTAGCGGGTTAACAACTACTGTAGCTTCTTCTGTTAACAAAGAAGTACATGTTGTTGTTGGATTAACAACTTGTTCTAAAGTTAATACTTGATCTACCGTTACGCCTGGTAACGTTATAATGGCTTCTCCTGCTGCATCAAGAGTTACTTGCTGGGTAGCTCCACCATTAACGTTGTAATCAACAATATTATCAGGAGATCCTGTAATGGTAAAAGAAGCGTCTTCATTGAAGCAAATATCGCCATTAGACACTACCATTGCTGTAGGATTTGCTATAACAGTAACTATGTCTGTGTTTGCTAATACTGTACTACAGGTTGTTGTTGGGTTGGTAACCAATTCTAACGTTATTGTTTGGTCTGTAGTAGCGCCTACAATCGTTACAAGCCCTTCTCCTGTCGTAGCATCTAATGTAATTTGTTCTGTAGCTCCACCATTTATAGTGTAATCTACTATATCACCAGGTGATCCAGTTATCGAAAATACAGCATCGTCTCCACTACATATATCACTGTTTGTGCTTAATGAGGTTATTGTGGGAGGTGTTACAATAGTAACAGTTTCTGTATTTGTTAATATTGTATTACATGTTGTTGTTGGGTTTACAACCAACTCTAATGTTATCGTTTGATCTGTAGTAGCACCAGCGACAGTTACAATACTCTGACCTGAAGTATCTAAAGTAACTTGTTGAGTTGCACCGCCATTTAGATTATAATCTACTATATCTCCTGGCGAACCTGTTATAGTAAATTCAGCATCATTATTAGGGCAAATACTACCATTACTAGATAACGTAACTGTAGGATTAGCATTTACTATTACCGTTGCTATATCTGTTAAAGCCCCATTACATCCGGTAGAAGGGTTATTAACTAACTCAAGGTTAATCGTCTCATCTGAAGTAGCTGCTGGTACAGTAATAACTCCTTGACCAGAAGCATCTAAAGTAATTTGCTGTGTCGTGCCGCCATTTAAGTTATAATCTACAATATCTCCTGGCGAACCTGTTATGGTAAATACGGCATCTTCTCCAGAACAAATATCACTATTGGTTGTCAAACCAACAGACGGTGTACTCTCTATCACCACAGTTTCAGTATCGGTTAAAACAGTATTACACGATGTAGATGGTGTAGTTACTAATTCTAAAACAATAACTTGATCTACCGTAACACCACTTAATAATACAACCCCTTGTCCAGAAGCATCAAGTGTTATTTGTTGTGTTGCTCCTCCATTAATGGTATAATCTACAATATCTCCTGAATTTCCTGTTATGGTAAATACAGCATCACTTCCAGAACATGTACTGCCATTACTTGTAAGTGTTACAGATGGATTTGGATTTACTAGAATAACTGCGGTATCAGTTAAAACTGAACTACATCCAGTTCCAGGATTATTAACCGCTTGAAGTTCGATATCTTGGTCTACTGTCGCTCCTGTTACAGTAACATTTCCTTGCCCAGAAGCATCTAATGTAATTTGTTGTGTAGCCCCTCCATTTAAAGAATAATCTACAATATCTCCTGCTGAACCAACTAATGTAAAAATGGCATCATCACCAGAACAAATATCTGTATTTGTAGATAATGTAATGGTTGGGTTTGCTGTAATAGTTACCATTGCTGTATCAGATAGCGTGTCGCTACAAGTTGTTGTTGGATTAGTTACAGCTAATAAGTTTATTGTTTGATCTGTTGTTACACCTGAAGCAGTTACCACACCTTCTCCAGAAGCATCTAAAGTGATTTGCTGGGTTGCTCCGCCATTTAAGTTATAGTCAACTATATCACCTGGTGTACCAGTTATAGTAAACACAGCATCACCTCCAGAACATATGCTGTTATTACTTGTAAGTGTTACAGATGGATTTGGGTTTACTGTTATTATCGCTGTATCAGTTAGAGTTGCATTACAACCAGTACCAGGATTGTTAACCGCTTGAAGTTCGATATCTTGGTCTACTGTTGCCCCTGTTACAGTAACATTTCCTTGACCCGAAGCATCTAATGTGACTTGTTGGGTTGCTCCGCCATTTAAAGAATAATCTACAATATCTCCTGGAGACCCAACTAGGGTAAATATAGCATCATCTCCAGAGCATATGTCTGTGTTTGTAGACAATGTAATGGTTGGATTTGCTGTAATAGTTACCGTTGCTGTGTCTGATAATGTGTCGCTACAAGTTGTTGTTGGGTTATTTACAGCTAATAAATTTATTGTTTGATCTGTTGTTACACCTGAAGCAGTTACCACACCTTCTCCAGAAGCATCTAAAGTGATTTGCTGGGTTGCACCGCCATTTAAGTTATAGTCAACTATATCACCTGGTGTGCCTGTTATGGTAAACACAGCATCACCTCCAGAGCATGTGCTACTATTACTTGTAAGCGTTACGGTTGGCGTGGCTGTAATAGTTACTGTATTCGTATCTGTTAATGTTGCACTACAACCATTGCCAGGGTTATTAACCGCTAATAAGTTTATTGTTTGATCTGTGGTAATACCCGTAATAGTTACCACACCTTCCCCTGAGGCATCTAACGTAATTTGTTGGGTTGCTCCGCCATTAATATTATAATCTACAATATCTCCTGCGGTTCCTGTTATAGTAAACACAGCATCGCCACCTGTACAAACACTCCCATTACTAGTTAAAGTAACCGAAGGAGGTGTTCCACCAAAAGTAACATTAACTGTATCTGTTTCTGTAAACACATCGCCATTACAATTTGTATATTCTACTTCTGCTGTATAAAATGTATCTGTGGTAGGACAAACGTTTATTGCTGGATCATTTCCTAAAGGGTTTCCACCTTCATCGTACCATGTTAATTGGTAGTTAGGTGTACCATTAGGGGTAAAACGCCATCCTTCTACACGAATACCTGTTCCAGGTATTAATTCTGGTGGTTGCCATTGCCCTGTGTTACGTCCAGGCGGAGTATATGCTACCGTTCCTGCGTTATTTTGAATACCTATTACCGCTAAACCATCATTCCAACTGTTACATATTGGTTTGTTTTCTATATAAACTTCAATCGTATTAGTACCTTCATACAACACCATCATTTGTGTGGTTAACAAATCTGTACAATCATATTGCGCTTGATGATAAAAACTTATTACAAATGTTCTACAAGGTGCCGTTCCTCTTACCTCCCATGCAATTTCTCCCTCCGGTGGACTAACAGGGGGGTAAATATCATGACCCGCTCCAAAAATATTACCCTCTGATAAAGTAGGATTAGTATTATTGGGCAACAAATCTCCAGGATTTAAAGGCCAATCATTACCTGTATTCGCAAAACTGGTATCAAAACTAATCACACCATTAGCTCCGAGTATAATTTGATTATACTGCTCATCAAAAAAACAAAATTCAAAAGGCAAATCTACAACATCACTCCATATATCATCTGAACCAACAAAAATAGGATTGGACAGCCCCTGGTAAGATGTTGGTGGATTATAAGGTATAGAGGACACCTCATAACTGGTGGTTTCTCCTGTTTCTAAAAAGGATGCCGATAAATCGACACAAGAATCTCCACAATCTAATACAACGTCTCCTCCAGTACTCATACCCCCAGCTTGAACATTAGGACATCCTGGTCCTTGTGCATAGGAAACTGCCGAAAAAACAAGCAATAATAAAGTAATTATCTTTTTCATAATAATAGTGTAACTCAATGACTTTTAAATAAAAGCCCTAATACAATTAATTTTTTTGTTAAAAAAGTGACGAAATTTAAGAAATTTTTAGGGAAATGTTAGTTAAAATTTAACTGATTTGAAATACAGCTGTTTTACAAATCATTAATACTCGGAATTTCTTATCTTTGCAGATTAATTCCACTTTTAGAATATTGCTATGAAGTTTGATAAAAATATAGAAGAATTTGATGCCTTAGGAGACGACCATATTGGTACTTCGTTTGACACACCTTTACGTAAAGATGCCTTTAACCTTTCCAACGAAGAAAAGATTGACATTATTAAAGATGATGTTAGGCATATTATGGAAACCTTAGGGCTTGATTTAACCGATGATAGCTTAAATGGCACCCCAATGCGTGTGGCAAAAATGTTTGTAAAAGAGCTTTTTGGTGGCCTAAACCCAGAAAACAAACCAAAAGCTTCTACGTTTGATAATAAATACAAGTATGGCGAAATGCTTGTTGAAAAAAACATTACGGTTTACTCCACTTGTGAGCACCATTTACTACCAATTGTAGGTAAAGCACACGTCGCTTACATTTCTAGTGGTAACGTTGTTGGTTTATCTAAAATGAACCGTATTGTCGATTATTTTGCAAAACGCCCTCAAGTACAGGAGCGACTAACTATTCAAATTGTACGTGAACTTCAAAAGGTTTTAAACACCGAAGATGTCGCTTGTGTTATCGATGCCAAACATCTTTGTGTTAACTCTAGAGGTATCCGTGATATTGAAAGCAGCACAGTAACTTCAGAGTTTGGCGGAAAGTTTAAAGACATTGCCACTAGAAAAGAGTTTTTAGACTACATAAAACTAGACACCGCATTTTAATATTTAAAAGACATTTCTAACTATGCCATTATACCAATCTCAAGACATAAAAATATACAATTCAATATCTGGGGAAAAAGAAACCTTTAAACCAATAAACGAAGGTCATGTAGGCATGTACGTATGCGGACCAACAGTTTATAGCAATGTACACTTAGGTAACGTTAGAACGTTTATGTCTTTTGATATGATTTTTCGTTATTTAAAGCATTTAGGCTATAAAGTACGTTATGTTAGAAATATTACCGATGCTGGTCACTTAGAAAATGATGCTGATGCTGGCGAAGATAAAATAACCAAAAAGGCGCGTTTAGAACAAATAGAACCCATGGAAGTTGTACAGCGTTATACGGTCGATTTTCATAACATTTTAAACACCTTTAATTTTCTACCGCCAAGTATAGAACCTACTGCAACAGGACATATTATTGAGCAAATTGAACTTATTAAAGACATTATAGATAATGGTTTTGCCTATGAAGTTAATGGCTCTGTATATTTCGATGTTCATAAATTTAATGAAACTAACGAATACGGTAAATTAAGCAAACGTAAATTAGATGATTTAATTCACAACACCCGCGAATTAGATGGTCAAAGTGACAAGAAAAATCCTCAAGATTTTGCTCTTTGGAAAAAAGCCGAGCCGCAACATATTATGCGCTGGCCATCACCTTGGAGCGATGGATTTCCCGGTTGGCATTTAGAGTGCACAGCAATGAGTACCAAGTATTTAGGAGATCGTTTTGATATTCACGGTGGCGGAATGGATTTAAAATTCCCGCATCATGAGTGTGAGATTGCTCAAAGCGAAGCAGCCAAAGGCGAGTCGCCTGTCAACTATTGGATGCATGCCAATATGCTCGAGTTAAACGGACAACGCATGTCTAAAACAACAGGCAACATTGTAAATCCGCAAGAATTGCTTTCTGGTGATAATACCTTTTTTAGTAAAGCCTTTGCGCCTAGTGTTATTCGTTTTTTTATTGCACAAGCCCATTACAGAAGCGTTCTCGATTTAACTAACGACGGCTTATTAGCTAGCGAAAAAGGCTTTAACAGACTTATGGAAGCCATTAACTTATTAGATGGATTAAAAACGTCTGATGCCTCTTCTATAGACATCAACAATTGGAAGCAAAAATGCTACGATGCGATGAATGACGATTTTAACTCTCCTGTTTTAATTGCTCATCTGTTTGAAGCCGTAAAATACATTAATCAAATTAAAGACGAATCGGCAACCATAACTGCTCAAGATTTAGAAGTATTAAAAACCACTATTCATAATTTTGTTTTTGATGTGTTAGGATTACAGTCGCAATCTAATACTAATAACACCGATAAATCTAAAGATAAGCTCTCTAATGTTGTTGAATTACTTATTAATATGCGCCAGGAAGCCAGAGCAAATAAAGACTTTAAATTATCTGATCAAATTAGAGACGAATTAGCCGAAATAGGCATTCAGCTTAAAGACGGTAAAGATGGTACAACATTTACCGTAAATTAAACTTATAAGATGAGGCGTTTTGTTATTGCTCCTTTTATTTTTTTGGTGAAGTTTTACCAAAACGCTATTTCTCCTTTTTTTCCTGCTACATGCAGATACCAACCCACGTGCTCACATTATACTATTGAAGCTTTAGAAAAACATGGCTTATGGCGTGGCGGTAAGTTAGCTTTAAAACGTATTTTTAGTTGTCACCCCTGGGGTGGTTCTGGATACGATCCTGTTCCAGATAAAGCAGACAAGAATTAACGTTTGTTATTATTTATTTACTTTTTATAACGTAAGCATTTATCTATATTTACATACAGAAAAATACAACTATGCACCTTCTTAAATTCGATTGGAACCCAATTACTGGTATTGATATTGTAGGAAATTTTAAGCTTCATTTTTACAGCATGATGTGGATTACCGCCTTCTTAATAGGCTGGTATATTATGAAGTATATTTTTACCCGTGAGAAAGTAAAATTAGACTATTTAGATCCGCTTTTTATATACACTGTTTTAGCCACCATGATTGGCGCTAGATTAGGGCATGTACTATTTTACCAATCAGAATTAATAAGCCAAGACTTCTTTAGCATTTTTCTACCATTTAGATTCAAACCAGAGTTTGAGTTTACCGGTTTTCAAGGTCTAGCAAGTCATGGTGCCGCCATTGGCATTATTATTGGCATGTACTTATACCGCAAAAAGTACACCTACAAATCGTTAATGTGGATTTTAGATCGTGTTGTAATACCTGTGGCTTCTGGAGCGATTTTTATACGAATTGGAAATTTTATAAACTCCGAAATTATTGGTAAAGTGACCGATTCTGCTTTGGGTGTACGTTTTATTCAAGAGGAGTATAATAAGTACGAGGTGGTTCAATTAACCAACATTCAACCAGCTAAAAAAGCTTACGATGCCATTGCAAATAACCCAGAATTTAGCAACCTATTAGAAGCCGTTCCTTATAGACATCCAGCGCAACTTTACGAATCGTTTTGTTACATTTTTGTATTTCTTATCCTATGGTATGTTTACAAAAAAACATCAAAAGGCAATCAACTAGGGTTTCTCTTCGGGTTATTCCTTGTTATGCTTTGGACTGTTCGTTTCTTTGTCGAGTTTGTAAAAGAGCCTCAAGGCGATGAATACATTAATTGGTTTGGACTTAACACAGGACAGTGGTTAAGCATTCCTTTTATTCTTATTGGACTGTATTTTATGTTCTTCTATAAGAAAACATCTAAAAAAGTTTAATCGTAAACATGAAAAAATACCTTTTACCAGCTATTATTGTTGGCACAATGTTTAGCTTTTCCTGCAAAGAAGAGGATGCTAAAAACATAAAACCTACCGAAGTGTCATTTAAAAAAGAAGGTGAATTAACCATTTTTAAAGCCACATCGGATTCTATTATTACACAATTAGATATTGAAATAGCTAAAACTAGCTACGAAACACAAACAGGTTTAATGTACCGCTCTTCAATGAAGAAAAACCGCGGTATGTTATTTATTTTTGATGATGTGTCTCCTCGGTATTTTTACATGAAAAATACACGTATTCCTTTAGATATTATTTATTTAAATGAAAACCTTTCTATTGTTAGTATTCAAAAGAACGCCAAACCATTAGATGAAAGTTCATTACCATCTAAAGTACCTGCAAAATATGTTTTAGAAGTTAACGCAGGACTTTCTGATGTGTGGCAATTAACCGAAGGTGATAAAATAACATTCTCAGAATTATCAGAATAAAAAAATAAACATTCTTGTTACCCATAAAAAAACCCTTTCAGAAATTGAAAGGGTTTTTATTTATATGTTATTCAAAAGGTATTAAGCTTCTTGCTCTTCCTCTTCTTTAGGGTCTTCTTTCTTTCTTAATCCTTCTTTTGCATCACCTCTTTTCACAGTATCATACATAATTGGTGTCGCAATAAATAACGATGAATACGTACCTACAATAACACCAATTATTAATGCAAACATGAATCCTCTAATGGAATCGCCACCAAAAATAAAGATAGAAAGCAATACCACTAATGTTGTTAACGAGGTATTTAATGTTCTACTTAATGTACTGCTTAACGATGAGTTAATAACTTTATCGAAATCCCAGCTTGTATGCTCATTAAAAAATTCACGAATTCTATCAAAAACAACCACGGTATCGTTTAACGAGTATCCAATTACTGTAAGAATTGCTGCAATAAATGCTTGGTCTATCTCCATAGTAAATGGCATAAACTTATAGGTTAAAGAGAATATTCCTAATACAATTAGCACGTCGTGGAATACGGCTGCTACCGCACCAAGAGAGAATTGCCAACGCTTAAATCTAAATAAGATGTAAAGGAATACAACTATTAACGATCCTAAAATAGCCCAGAAAGAAGCTTTCTTAATGTCATCGGCAATTGTAGGGCTTACTTTGTAATACTTCATTAAGCCTACAGTTTTGTGTTCATTATCGCTAATAAACTCTTCGTAGCTTAAACCATCAAAGTAAGGTTGTAAAGCGTTGTATAGGTCTTGTCTGATTTCTTCATCAACTTCTGTTCCTACTTCGTTTACTTTATATTTAGTTGTAATTTTTAATTGATTCGCACTACCAAATGTTTTAGCATCAGCACTACCAAATACATCTGTTAAATTAGACGTAATTTCAGAAGCACTAATATCATTAGCAAAACGTACTTGATATGTTCTTCCTCCTACAAAATCAACACCTTGGTCTAATCCATTTGTAAATAACGATCCTAAACTTACAACGATTAAAGCGGCTGATATAATATAAGCTGCCTTGCGCTTTTTAAGGAATTCGATATTTATGTTTCTGAAAAGGTTTTTAGTAATTCCTGTAGAGAATTCTAATTTTCCGCCTCTACCTACATACCAATCTACAATTAATCGTGTAATAAAGATGGCCGTAAATAATGATGTACCAATACCTATAAGTAAGGTTGTAGCAAATCCTTTAATTGGTCCTGTACCAAAAATAAATAGGATTAATGCTGTTAAACCTGTTGTAATATTTGCATCTAAAATAGATGATAAGGCATTAGCAAAACCATCTTGAATAGCTTCTTTTTGTTCTTTGCCTTTGTAAAGTTCTTCTCGAATACGCTCAAAAATAAGTACGTTCGCATCAACCGACATACCAATAGTTAATACAATACCTGCAATACCTGGTAACGTTAACACAGCTCCTAATCCTGATAACACACCAAAGATTAGTAAAATATTGAATAGCATAGCTATATCGGCAAAAAGTCCAGCTTTTCCGTAGTAAAATAACATCCATACTAATACTAATCCTAAAGCTATTAAAAATGATAATTTACCACTATCTATTGCTTCTTGACCTAATGATGGTCCAACTACTTCTCCTTGAATAATATCGGCAGAAGCAGGTAATTTACCGGCACGTAGTACGTTAGCAAGGTCGGTAGCTTCGTTTAAAGTAAACTCTCCAGAAATTTGAGAATTACCTCCAGAAATAGCTCCTGTAGTTACTCCTGGTGCAGAATACACAACGTTGTCAAGTACAATAGCTATTTGGCTTTGTTGCTGATACGCTTTACCTGTTAATTCTTCCCAGATTTTAGCACCTTTAGTGTTCATTTGCATAGACACTACAGGTTTTCCTGTTGGGCCAAATTCTTGTCTAGCATCTGTAACAACAGCTCCACTTAATGGTGGCACATTATCTCTATTGCCTATTAAAGCGTATAAATCTATTATTTCGCTATCGGTAGCTGGTTTCCCAAAAAGGAATTTTACTTCGCGCATTTCTGCTGGCAATAAAGCTCTTACTTGAGGCATGTTTAAGTACTCCTCTACTAAGTCTTTGTCTTTAACAGCAAATTGTGCTACAATTGGGCCACCTTGGTAACCAAATCCTCTAATTAACTTTCCTAATGGATTATTTTCTACAGCAGATGAGTCTGGATCTTCACCTAAAAGATCGGCAATTTTATCGTCTTCGGTTTGCTCTGTATCATCAGTAGGTTTTTCTTCTTCTGTACTTTCTGTTACTGCATCTTCCTGCTCTGCTTCCATGTCTTTTAACAACTCATTGACTTGATTTAAAAAGCCCATGAATTGCTCACCTTTGTAAGCTTCCCAGAATTCTAATTGTGCTGTACTTTGTAAAAGCTTAATAGCACGTTCTTTATCTTTTACACCTGGTAATTCTACTAAAATACGTCCAGAATCTCCTAAACGTTGAATGCTTGGTGAAACAACACCAAATTCATCGATACGTTTACGTAATACTTCGAATGCAGAAACAATAGACTCGTCTATTTTTGTTTCAATGATAGGCTTCACCTGATCATCAGACATATCGAAAGTGATTTCCTCACTTAAAGTTCTGTTAGCAAAAATTTCTGGTGAGGCTAATTTTTTATCGCCTTTAATTGCATCAAAAGCTACGAAAAAGTCTTCTAAATACGTGTTCTGGCTATTTTTCTGTAGCTCGGTTGCATCGTCTAATGCTTTATTAAATACAGGATCTTTACTGTAATTAGCTAACCCTTTTAAGATGTCTTTTACAGAGACTTGTAATATCACACTTACACCACCTTTTAAATCTAAACCAAGATTCATGGCGTTTTCCTTAACTTCGTCGTAAGTGTAATCGGCAAATCCTAAATCAAAAACTTTTTCACTTGAAAGAGAATCTAGATAAATTCTTTCTTCTTCAAAATTTCCGTTGGAAATGGTTTGTGCTTCATCTTCAACACTATTCGCTTTGAATGTGAATGATAATTGATAAATACTCACCAAACCAAACAAAATCGCAAACAGCTTTACTAATCCTTTATTCTGCATTATTGATGTAATTAATTAGTTTATTTTGTTGTTATTTTTAAAAACGAGCAAATATATATTTTATATAGTGATTACGCAAAAGGTTTTACGAGTTTATGCCTTATATAAAACAAAAAAGCAGCCTTTTTATAGGCTGCTTTAGAATATATTAAGGGTTTTTATTAAATCCCATTTAAATTATTGGTTTTTGTATACCCTTCTGGTGGCGTCATATTAAACTTGTCATCGGCTACAGTTTCTTGCTTTATTTCTGTAACTTCTGTTGTCATAATCATATCCATAACAGTATTTTGGGCTTCCATTTTAAGATATAATGGATAACCTTTTACTTTACCACCTAAAATGGCTGTTTTATCTGAAACGGCTGGTAATTTATCAGTGGTATAAAGCTCCATATTTACGGTTGCTCCATCTTCTTTTAAATTAGCAAAGTATTGCTGACATGTGTACCCAAGAATTGTCTTGGTCTCTGCACCTTTTTCTACAGTAACGTTTTTTAATTCGTCTTCTGAAGGTTGAATACTATCTTGCATATACTTTTTACCCATTGCCGCATTATTTACATAAGCTAGCATTTTCTTGGTAGCATTATCAATAATCACAATAGAAGTCCCTGTCATAGGGTTTGCCGATTCTGTTCTTGTTTTGTTTCCTTTAAAATAAGTGACAGATGAAATATCTCCTATCATAGCAAACTGACTGTTCATTTGCGCATTTGAACTTGACAGTTTTATTGTTGAAGACATCACACCTTCTGTTATTTTCTCTTGCGCTACTAACGAGGCACAAAAAACAGAAACAAATAAATATAATGCTAATCTTTTCATTTAAAATATCTAGTTATAGGTCTAAAAGGCCGTTGGTTTTTTTAACACCTTCGGCACTTTCTGTTAAATGTGCTTTTTCGGCATCACTTAATTCTATCTCAACGATTTTTTCAATTCCGTTGCGTCCTAAGATTACTGGAACACCAATAGAAAGATCGTTTAATCCAAATTCACCTTCTAATAAAGCAGAACAAGGGAACATTTTCTTTTGGTCGCAAGCAATGGCTTGTACTAAACCACTTACTGCAGCTCCTGGCGCATACCAAGCAGATGTTCCTAATAATTTTGTAAGTGTTGCTCCACCTACTTTAGTATCTTCTTTTACCTGGTTTAAACGTTCATCAGATAAAAACTCAGTGACTTTAACACTATTTCTTGTAGCGTGAGCTGTTAATGGCACCATACCTTTATCGCTATGTCCACCAATTACCATACCGTCTACATCGCTAATTGGCGCTTCTAAAGCTTCAGCTAGTCTATATTTAAAACGTGCAGAATCTAACGCTCCACCCATTCCAATAATTCTATTCTTTGGTAAATCGGTAGTTTTATGTACTAAATACGTCATAGTATCCATTGGGTTACTCACCACAATGATGATGGTATTTGGCGATTGCTCGATTAAACTTGAAGATACAGACTTTACAATACCCGCATTAATCCCTATTAGCTCTTCACGAGTCATTCCTGGTTTACGTGGAATCCCAGACGTTATTACGCAAATATCGCTACCTGCTGTTTTAGTATAATCGTTTGTTACACCTGTTATTTTAGTATCGAAACCATTTAATGAAGCGGTTTGCATTAAATCCATAGCTTTACCTTCTGCAAAGCCTTCTTTAATGTCTAATAAGACAACTTCTGATGCAAAATTTTTAATGGCAATATATTCGGCACAACTAGCGCCTACTGCTCCTGCTCCAACTACTGTTACTTTCATTTGTTTATTAAAATTTAATTGTTTTGTGTTGTGATTTTTAAGATAGCGAAAATACAAATTATTATGCTGTAAATGAAAAAAGTGCACCATATAATATAGTACACTTTTATTTTTTTATGATAAAAAGTATCTTGATAAACTAATTAAACATCAATATTAGCATAAACAGCGTTTTTCTCGATAAACTCTCTACGTGGTGGCACTTCATCGCCCATTAGCATAGAGAAGATTCTATCTGCTTCGCTACCATTGTCAATATTAACTTGACGCAAGGTTCTAAACTCAGGGTTCATTGTGGTATCCCAAAGTTGTTCGGCGTTCATCTCACCAAGACCTTTGTAACGTTGAACACTTACGCTTCCTCCAAACTCTTCAGCTATGGTATCGCGCTCTTTATCACTCCACGCGTAACGTTTCTTTTGTCCTTTTTTAACTAAGTATAATGGTGGTGTTGCAATGTAAACGTGACCATTTTCTATTAGTTCTCTCATATAACGGAAGAAGAACGTTAAAATAAGAGTTGCAATATGACTACCATCAATATCGGCATCACACATAATGACTATTTTGTGATAACGCAGTTTTGAAAGATTTAAGGCTTTGCTATCTTCTTCTGTTCCTATGGTAACACCTAAGGCCGTAAAAATGTTTTTGATTTCTTCGTTTTCAAACACCTTATGTGTCATTGCCTTTTCTACGTTAAGAATTTTACCACGTAGCGGAAGAATGGCTTGAAACTTTCTATCACGCCCTTGTTTTGCTGTTCCCCCTGCCGAATCACCCTCAACTAAGAATACTTCGCATTGCTCAGGGTCTTGCTCTGAACAGTCACTTAATTTCCCTGGTAAACCACCAATACTCATCACCGTTTTACGCTGCACCATCTCACGTGCTTTTTGCGCTGCATGACGCGCTTGCGCTGCAAGAATCACCTTTTGCACAATGGTTTTGGCATCGTCTGGATGTTCTTCTAAATAATCCGTTAGCATTTCTGAGACCGCTTGACTTACAGAAGACGATACTTCGCGGTTCCCTAATTTGGTTTTGGTTTGCCCTTCAAACTGAGGTTCGGCCACTTTTACCGAAACAATAGCTGTTAAACCTTCTCGGAAATCGTCTCCAGAGATGTCGAACTTCAACTTATCCAACATTCCAGATTCATCGGCGTACTTTTTTAAGGTATGCGTTAATCCACGACGGAATCCTGTTAAGTGCGTTCCTCCTTCGTGTGTATTGATATTGTTTACGTAAGAGTGTAAGTTTTCGGCATATGATGTGTTGTAAACCATTGCCACTTCAACTGGGATATCATTTTTCTCCCCTTCAAACGCAATTACTTTTTGAATTAAAGGTTCACGATTACCATCTAAAAACTGTACGAATTCTGGTAATCCATTTTCAGAGTGAAATGTTTCACCTTCAAACTCACCATCATCTGTTTTATGACGCTTATCGGTCATAACAATAGTAATTCCCTTATTTAAGTAAGCTAATTCACGCATTCTACTTGCCAACGTATCGTAGCTATACTCTAAGGTTTGCTGGAAGATTTCTGGATCTGGCTTAAAGGTTACCACGGTTCCTCGCAAATCGGTATCTCCAACAGCTTTTACTGGATATAATGTTTTACCGCGTTCATATTCTTGCTCCCAAATTTTACCATCTCTGTAAACAGTTGCTTTTAGGCTAGATGACAAAGCGTTTACACAGCTTACACCAACACCGTGCAAACCACCCGACACTTTGTAAGAGTCTTTATCGAACTTACCTCCTGCTCCAATTTTAGTCATTACAACCTCCAAAGCAGAAACGCCTTCTTTTTTGTGGATATCCACCGGAATACCACGACCATTGTCTTCGGTAGTGATGGAGTTATCTTCGTTAATGGTTACTTTTATGGTATCGCAATGTCCAGCCAAGGCTTCATCAATCGAGTTATCTACAACCTCATACACCAAGTGGTGTAATCCTCTGGTTCCTACATCTCCAATATACATCGACGGACGCATACGTACGTGTTCAATACCTTCTAGGGCTTGAATACTATCGGCGGAATACTGTTTTTTAGCTTCTTCGCTCATATATTTCCTTTTGATTAATTTTAAATATTATGCCATAAAAAAATGCACCGTTGTGCATTCGTTTTATCACTTTCAAATATACGAATTTTTGATGCTTTTTTAAAGCTTTTAACCGACTTAAA
Source organism: Mangrovimonas cancribranchiae (assembly GCF_037126245.1). Taxonomy (NCBI): domain Bacteria; kingdom Pseudomonadati; phylum Bacteroidota; class Flavobacteriia; order Flavobacteriales; family Flavobacteriaceae; genus Mangrovimonas; species Mangrovimonas cancribranchiae. Next base: position 729,289 of record NZ_CP136925.1, on the reverse strand, counting down.
CCAATAATTATCAACAATTGTTAATTACTTAAAAGTGCCTAAAAACGACTAAAAACACCCTTAAATTTGATTTTAAGGTTTTTTTAGACCCCTTCAAAATCGATTAAATACAAAAAATTCATTAGAGAGGTTTTAATGCGTTTATAGTTTAATGAAATTACATTAAAAAAATTATGTTTTACGTCTAAAAAGCAGCAAATCATTCCATTTCCAAATTAGAAATGTTACCAGTAAATAAAAGCCATTGAATAAAATTAGCATAGCGATAAAAGGAGTCCACGTATCAAACACAACCGTGTTAGGAATAAAAAAGATACTTTCACCTGAATTACCGCTACTTATTAGATGCCTTGTGGCCCAATTATTACCCAAGTGAAGACCTATTGGAAAGTAGAGCGTTTTGCATTTTAACAATCCCGTGGCAAATAGTAAATGCCCAACAGGTATTGAAATACCTAACATAACAATCATGCCCATATTATTCAGCACACCTTCATCTAACACATGTATAAGCATAAATAAGATAGAAAAAATCACGTTGGCTACAACTACATTGAAAATTTCAATCGTCTTTTTGAACAAGTAACCTCTAAATAACAATTCTTCAGTGGCGACTTGTGGCAAAATAAAATAGAACGCATATAATATTGTTGAATAATCAATTGAAAGCGACAATTCAAAGGTTTCACCAACCAATACAGCTCTTAAATATTTAGCGCCAAAAAAGGCAAAAGCTCCAATTAAAATACCCAATGGCAGGCACAATAGATTCCTTAAACTAAAATTCAATCCAATAGCTTTTAGTGTTTTCCCTTCTCCTTTATAGAAGAACCAAGTTGCTAAAAACAAGAGGATTGGTGCTGTATAAGGAAAATACTGTTTAACTACGCCTTTGTTAAAAATGATACTTAATACCAATACAACGGCAAATAGTAAGGTTGCTAAAATAATACGTGATACATTGGGATATTGTGCAAGCAGTCGTTTCATAATTGACTACTATTTGATTTAATTATAACAGCTGATTTTTTTAACTGATTCACAAAGGCTAATGTAACAATAGATGGTAATAGTCCTTTAGAGAGATTAAAGAAAACCCAATTCCAATCCTGAAGAGAAGTTTTTGACACCTCTATAAAAATTATTTCGCCATACGGATAGGTTTTATAAAAGAACGTCATTAAAAAGTTATAGCCCAAATGAAATCCTAAACCCAACATTATTGACTTGGTTTTATGAAATGTATAGGCCCAAACATAGCCTGTAAATCCTGTTACCAAAATCACATATACGATAGGAATAATTCCTTCTCCCATCATACCATAAGAGAATACATGATAAACACCAAAACACAATGCAGATAGTAGAATAGCCTTTTTTGACCCAATTCTTTGAATCAATACATACAAAATTGCTCCTCGAAAGACTAAATCTTCGGTTAAAGCCGATCTTAAGTGGTAGATGAAAGATTGAAATATTAAACTGAAATCAACAGTCTCTTTTTGTTTCCACTCAACATTTAAAATATAGGTTTCGGCAACAACCATCAACAGGCACAGAAACATCATAAAAACCAGTCCAATAAAAAACTGAAACAGTCTATTTGGGTAAGGAATAATTCCTAAAACATCGATGTTTTTTTTCTCAATGAAGCGTAAGAGTGCCCATGAGATTACTATTATCATTAATAATCCTAACATTTGAAATACGGTTTAAATTAAAGTTACACCTCTTTTGGTTTCAAAAAAGGAATTGAAAATGGATACTTAAAAGTAGCTGTTTGTAGTGCTCTCGATATATTATATATACTTGTGACAATGGCAAAAAGCACAATTGCTCCTGAAATAAAAAAGTTATATCCTGGAATGATAAAAAAGCTCAATAATGACAAAAAGAAGGATAAGGTAATTGTTCCATGAAAATTTACGACAGCTCTACCATGAGCATCATACACCTTACTGTCTTCAGCTTTATGAATCCAAAGAAACAGCGGAAACAAAATACTTCCAAAAGGAATAATTAATCCTAAAAAAGGAGAACCATGAAGTAACAACATCCATTTGCGCTGAATGACTTCTTCCTTTGGATCTTCAAGAATTAACAATTCGTCAATCTCAATATCAAGACCAGCTGCCAATAATTTTACCGTTTGAAGATGTGGTTGCACATCACCTTTTTCTATACGTTGAATGGTTCTAACCGTAACCGTAGTTTTGTCTGAAAGTTGCTCTTGCGTATACCCTTTTAGCTTTCGCTGATAGGTTAAATTTTCGCTTAAAGAATTTTTATTCATTTTGATTATTTTTTCTAGTACAAATCTACTTCAGGTAATTGAATTTTAACACGACATTTAAATGTCACCTATATGTCATTATTAGGTTTTATAAGGGTTATAAGTTATCATTAAACAAATTTATTTAAAAACTCAAAATAGCATATTGGGTAAGCTAAATGCTTAAAGGTAATTATTTTTTAAAATAAAAAAAGCCGGTTTTTAACCGGCTTTCAATCTTATAGATTATCGAAATTAATACGCATCAGTATGTACTTTTGCTACTGCTCTTCCACTTGGTTCATTCATACTTTTAAACGCTTCATCCCACTCTAAAGCAATTTTTGTACTACACGCGACGCTTGGCTCTTGTGGTACGCTTAAAGCCGCTGCATCGCTTGGAAAATGCTCTGCAAAAATAGAACGATAATAGAACTCCTCCTTGCTTGTTGGCGTTTGTATAGTGAATTTATACTTGGCATTGGCGAGTTGTTCATCGGTTACCGCTTCGTTAACCACTTCTTTTAACGTGTCTATCCAGCTATATCCAACGCCATCGCTAAATTGCTCTTTTTGTCGCCACGCCACACTTTCTGGCAAATAATTTTCAAAAGCTTTACGAATTACCCATTTTTCCATACGCTCTGGAGTAATCATTTTATCTTGTGGGTTAATGCGCATAGCAACATCCATAAACTCTTTATCCAAAAACGGCACACGACCTTCAATCCCCCAAGCCGCTAAGCTTTTGTTGGCTCGTAAACAATCGTATTGATGCAACTTACTTAATTTTCTTACAGTTTCTTCATGAAACTCTTTGGCATTTGGTGCTTTATGAAAGTATAAATAACCACCAAATAATTCATCGGCACCTTCACCTGATAACACCATTTTTATGCCCATAGATTTTATAACTCTTGCCATTAAGTACATTGGTGTGCTGGCACGAATGGTTGTAATATCGTAAGTTTCTAATTGGTAAATGACATCTTTTATAGCATCTAAACCTTCTTGAATAGTAAATTTAATTTCGTGATGTACTGTTCCTATATGATCGGCAACTTTTTGTGCAGCAGCCAAATCTGGAGAACCTTCTAATCCTACCGAAAAACTGTGTAATTGTGGCCACCAAGCTTGGGTTTTATCATCGGCTTCTACACGCATTTGTGAATATTTTTTAGCAATGGCAGATGTTACCGAAGAATCCAAGCCACCAGATAACAACACGCCATAAGGCACATCGCTCATTAATTGCCTATGAACAGCATCTTCCAAAGCTTGTTGCAGTTCCAAAATACTGGTTTCATTATCTTTTACAGCCTCATAATCTTGCCAATCACGTTCATACCATTGTACAAGCTGACCATCCTTACTCGATAAATAATGTCCTGGTGGAAATAATTCAATTTTTGTGCAATAGCCTTCTAAGGCTTTTAATTCGGAAGCGACATAGAAGGTTCCATTTTCATCCCATCCCATATATAATGGAATAATTCCCATATGGTCGCGTGCCACGAAGTATTCATCGTTATCCACATCATATATAGCAAAGCCAAAAATACCGTTAAGTTCATCAACAAAATCGACTCCTTTTTCCTTGTAAAGTGCTAAAATAACTTCACAATCACTTTTTGTTTGGAATTTGTATTTGCCTTCAAATTGCGCCCGCAATGCCCTATGGTTATAAATTTCACCATTAGCAGCTAGAACCAATTTTTTATCCTCTGAAAACAAAGGCTGTTTCCCTGAAGTTGGATCTACAATGGCTAAACGCTCGTGAGCCATAATAGCTTTATCGTTATCGAAAACACCACTCCAATCTGGGCCACGATGACGTATTTTTTTAGACATCTCAAGTATTTGAGGTCTTAAGTCTTCTGTTTTTTGTTTTAAATCAAACGCACATACAATTCCGCACATAATTATTATTTTTTATTTTAATAACAAAGCAAATATTCAGATAATAATTACAAATAAAAACACTTAACAAAAAAACAATTACACTATTAAACAAAAAACCATATAATCATACAACATTGAAACAAAACAACTTCCATTTTATTAGTTATTTTTACAAAATGAAAGTTAGCCTTAAATAAATGAAACCATTACACCTTATTCTATTTCTTTTCTCTATTAGTTTGTATAGCCAAACGTGGCAAAGCACATCTATTGCTAACAATGCCAACAACCAACGATTTGACGATGTGTTTTTCTTAAACGAAACTACAGGTTGGGCAGCAAATGGCTATTACGCTGCGGTGTATAAAACTACAGACGGCGGCGTTTCTTGGACCGAACAACTCAATGAAAGTGATTTAGGAGGTGGCTATTATTTTAGAAACATTGAATTTTTAAATGATAACATTGACTTTTTAGGCACACTCAATGGCGAGTTCTTCAAAACAACCGATGGTGGTCAGAATTGGACTGAAGTCTCCTTATCACCAAATCCACAAGCTATTTGTGGCTTGGACGCCATTGGTACAACTACAATATATGGGTGCGGCGCCTATTTTACACCGGCACATATTATTAAATCGACAGATAGCGGTGACACTTGGACCGTTATCGATATGTCTGCGTATGCCACAGCACTTGTTGAAGTATTATTTCAAACAGAAATGCTTGGCTATGCTAGCGGCAGAAACAATACTGGTGGCTGCATTTTAAAAACAACCGATGGCGGCCAAAGTTGGACTGAAATTTACAACACTAATATTCCAGGCGAATACGTATGGAAACTTCAAATTTTGGATGATAGCAATATTATTTTTGGCGCCGTGTCTTCTGTAGCTTCTAACCCAGGAAAGCTTGTAAAATCCTTAGACAACGGTAACAATTGGTTGAGTTATGATGCTCCAGAAACCGATATTCAAGCGGTTGGATTTATTAACGCAAACACTGGATGGATGGGCGGCCACAATACGGGGTTTCATCAAACAGACGATGGAGGAGCCACTTGGACCGACATCAATATTGGCTCAAACTTAAATCGGATTTTTATTATTAATGAAAACTTAGCTTATGCAGCTGGAACCACCATTTATAAATTTACCGAAGAAACCCTTAATACAAATAATCACACTTTCGAGGATTCAAAAAAACTCAACATAAAACTTAACGAAAATCCTGTAGTATCATATTTAAACCTTACCATTGAATTTTCTGATAACGACAATATTTTAATTGAACTTTACGATGTTAATGGACGATACATAAAACAACTAAACAGAGACACCAATATTTTAGCAGGAACCTCAAAAACCTACAAATTTGACGTCAAAAACTTATCGTCTGGTATGTATTTTGTAGATGTTCACAATAATTTTCAAAGGCAGTCTTTAAAATTCATTAAAAAATAATTATAACTCAACAAACATTTCAAAAATCAAATCTTAAAACATGAAATCAACAAAAACATTTTTAGGCTCCATTTTAACACTTGTATTTCTAACATCCTTTTCCTTAACGGCACAAAACTTCAAGGATTTGGATGCAAGTCCAATGGATGCAGCCGCTCACCCAAGCAGCCATAGAGTTTCCAAAAAAGTTGTCAAGGTCATATACAGTAGACCACAACTTAAAGGCAGAACGGTTCAGTCTCTTACGCCAAATGGCGAGGTATGGCGTACTGGCGCTAACGAAGCTACAGAAATCACGTTTTTTAAAGATGTTACTTTTGGCGATAAAAAAGTAGAAGCAGGAACCTATTCGCTGTTTACCATTCCTGGAGAAAAAGAATGGACAATCATCATCAATACCGACGTAGATGTTTGGGGTGCGTATAGCTACAACAAAGACAACGATGTTGCTCGTGCAACCGTTCCCGTGACCAAAGGCGAAGATTATTTGGAACCTTTCTCCATTGCCTTTGATGGCAACGGCACTATGCATTTAGGCTGGGGAACATTCCGTGTAGCCGTTCCTATTTCGGAATAGATTATAAATAAAAAAGCCTCTGTCGAAGAGGCTTTTTTATTAAGGTATGTTTAAGTATTTATGAGTTTGTAACGACACTTTCCATTTAGGATGTTTCATAACATAATCTACTATTTGTGGCATCATTTTATCTCGTTTACTCCATTCTGGTTGCAAGTACAAAATACAATCGTTATTAACTTTGGCCGCTTGTTCCTCAGCAAATCTAAAATCATCTTTATTGTAAACAATTACCTTTAGCTCATTGGCTTTTGCATAAACTTCATCCGTTGGAAGTTTTATTTTTTTGGTGATAAGCAAATCCAATCCCAGGTTCCAGTTAACGGATAAGCACCTGAGGTTTCAATGTGAATTTGCAGCCCTTTTTGTTTTAATTGCTGGGTCAAAGGCGTCATGTCCCAAGTTAAAGGTTCACCACCAGTAACCACAATGGTATCACTATATCGACTGGCATTTTCTACGATTTTAGACGTTTCGGTTGGTGGATGAATCTCGGCATTCCAGCTTTCCTTGACATCGCACCAATGGCAACCTACATCGCAACCACCAACACGAATAAAATAAGCTGCTGTTCCTTTGTGGAACCCTTCGCCTTGAATGGTATAAAATTCTTCCATCAATGGAAGCATTTCGCCTTTGTCTACCAATTTCTGTACATCTTCTTTCATTGGCGCAAAGATAATCAATAAGATAGAAGCTTTGGCTTATAAAACTTCAAAAATGTATATTTTCTTATGACGCCCTAGTTATAAAATCACACAAAAACCCTAAGAACGAGTTAAGAAAAGAACTTAAGGTAACACACCTAATTGCTTTAATATAAGTGCTACCGTGTTTAGCCTAAATTATCGATTAAATTGTAGTATTTTTACCCAAATTTCTTAAAAGAATGAGCAGACAAGATGAATTTTTCAAGCATATAACCGAAGGTAACACTTGTAAAGGTGACTATATTACTTTAGGTTCTGCCATGCTAGACGGCAAAACTGTAAAAAAAGCCTATGTTAATGTACCTCTAAAAACAATGAATCGTCATGGATTAATTGCTGGTGCTACAGGAACAGGGAAAACCAAAACACTACAAGTTATAGCTGAAAACTTAAGTGAAAGAGGTGTTCCTGTTTTGCTTATGGACATTAAGGGCGATTTAAGTGGTTTGGCCCAGCCAAGTCCTGGTCATGAAAAAATTGATGAACGCCACGAATTAATTGAGATGCCATTTGAAGCTAAAGAGTTTCCTGTAGAAATCATGACCATCTCCGAACAAAACGGCGTAAGACTTCGTGCAACCGTAAGTGAGTTTGGCCCCGTTCTCTTGTCTAGAATTTTGGATGTTACCGAAACACAAGCAGGAATTATCTCGGTGATTTTCAAATACTGTGACGACAACAAATTACCTTTGTTGGATTTGAAGGATTTTAAAAAAATGCTTCAATATACTACGAATGAAGGTAAAGAAGAGTTTCAAAAAGAATATGGCAGAATTTCAACAGCTTCTACAGGTGCCATTTTGAGAAAAATTATTGAAATCGAGCAACAAGGTGGCGATTTATTTTTTGGTGAAAAATCGTTTGACGTTCAAGATTTACTAAGATTAGATGACAACGGTCGCGCCTTTATAAATATTATCAGGCTTACCGATATTCAAGATAAACCCAAATTATTCTCAACCTTTATGTTGAGCTTGCTAGCAGAAATCTATTCCACATTTCCAGAGCAAGGCGATACTGGAAGACCAGAATTGGTGATGTTTATCGATGAAGCTCACTTAATTTTTAACGAAGCTTCCGATGCTTTACTCGATCAGATAGAAAGTATTGTAAAATTAATTCGTAGTAAAGGCGTTGGCTTGTATTTTGTTACCCAAAACCCAACCGATGTTCCCGAAGAAGTTCTTGGGCAATTAGGTTTAAAAGTGCAACATGCTTTACGTGCGTTTACTGCAAAAGACCGAAAAGCCATTAAACTTACGGCGCAAAACTATCCAGATACAGATTATTATGATACTGCCGAAGTTTTAACATCGTTAGGAACTGGCGAAGCACTTATTTCTGCTCTAGATGAAAAAGGTCGCCCCACTCCTTTGGCCGCAACAATGATGCGTGCTCCTATGAGTAGGATGGATATTTTAACCGATAAGGAATTGAAAGATTTATTGCGTTCGTCACGAATGGTCGATAAATACAATGAAACCATAGATCGTGAAAGTGCTTACGAATTACTAAACGAAAAAATTGAAAAAGCCGAAGCCGAAGAAGCTAAAAGAAAAGCTCAAGAAGAAAAAGAAAAACTAGAAAAAGCCTCTTCTAGAAAATCATCTTCAAGACGAAGCACAAGACAAAACCCTATTGTAAAAGTTTTAACCAGTCCAACTGTTATACGCAGTGTTTTGGGAATACTTGGAAAAATGCTAAAATAAAACCCCTAAAATATTATGAGAAAAAACATTATCATCGTTTTCGCAATAGCTATTACAGCATTAAGTTGTCAGAAAAAACAAGACCCTTTTTTAATTGAAAAACAAAACGTAGGATTGCTTACAGATTCTACTCAAGTTAAAGATTTAAAACTGGTTTTCCCTGAGGATTCTATTGCAAAAAACAATCCTGAAGAGGCTTATTTAAAAGCAGATTATTCTATCTCAATATTCGATAAAAGCAACAACAAGCTTTTAACGTTAACCCCAGAAAAAATAGACGACTCAACCTCTACTATAACAACAATAAAAGTTGTAGATTCTAAATTTAAAACTAAAAAAGGAATTACTGTTAACAGTACTTTTGGCGACATTCAAAACAATTACAAAATTTCGAGTATACAAAATACATTAAAAAACGTGGTTGTTTTTGTAAATGATATTAATGCGTTCTTTACTATTGACAAGAAAGAATTACCTTCGGAATTACAATTTAATACCTCAGCCAAAATTGAAGCTATTCAAATACCAGAAAAAGCTAAAATTAAATACTTCATGATAGGTTGGTAACATAGATGAATCCATTTTTTTCAAAAATACTAGTTAATATAGCTCAAAAAAGGCTCAAGGCAAAAACACCTTCCACGCCAATATCTAATAAGCAAATAGTGCCTTTAGTTAAATCGCTTCAGGTAGAAATAACACATGCTATAAAAGAATTTATTTATATTGTAATTGGTGTTTTTTCTGCCGGATTTGGGTTAAAAGGCTTTTTACTTCCAAACCGGTTTATAGATGGTGGCGCTACTGGTATTTCACTTTTACTTGAAAATATAACAGCTATAGAATTAAGTTTTTTACTTATTCTTGTCAACATCCCCTTTTTAATTCTTGGCGCTAAAACATTTAGTGTCAAATTTGCCTTAAAAAGTATTGCTGCTATTGCGTTTTTAGGATTTGTGGTTCATTATGTAGACTACCCTACAATTACAAACGATAAATTATTAATTGCCGTTTTTGGCGGTTTTTTTCTTGGATTAGGTATAGGACTTTCTATGCGAGGCGGTAGCGTTATTGATGGCACCGAAGTATTAGCTATTTATTTAAGCCGAAAACTATCTTTAACTGTTGGCGACGTTTTATTACTTATTAATATTATCATTTTTTCTTTTGGTGCCTATGTGCTTTCTATAGAAATTGCACTTTATGCCATTTTAACCTATCTAGCAGCTGCAAAAACAGTAGACTTTGTTGTTGATGGTGTTGAAGAATATGTGGGGGTAACCATAATCTCTAAAGAACATGAAGCTATTCGGGTTATGATTACAGAAAAACTAAGACGTGCTTGTACTATCTATGCTGGCAAAGGTGGTTATGGCGACTCTAAAACAGCATACGACAAAGACATTATTTACACTGTTGTTACTCGTTTAGAATTGGCTAAACTACACACAGAAATTGATAAAATTGATAGCAAAGCGTTTATTATTATGGGACTAGTTAAAGATTTAAAAGGCGGTATGATTAAACGCAAACCTTTAGAAAAAAAATGAAAAAATATACCAAACAAACACAACCATTTGTGGTTCCTACTACTGACGGCAAAACCATTAAAGAACATTTTGGATTGGCTAGCGATGGTAATCAAGATATAAGCATAGCACACATGATTGCACCACCAAATTGGAGCGAACCTTTTCAAACACCAGAATTTGATGAATATACTTTTATTATAAAAGGCAAAAAACAATTCAATATTGATGGTGAAATAGTTATACTAAAGGCTGGAGAATCTATTAAAATTAACCGTGATACAAGAGTACAATACGCGAACCCTTTTAGTGAGGCTTGCGAGTACATCTCTATTTGCCAACCTGCTTTCAATATTAAAACTGTAAACAGAGAGTAACCATTACATGACTATTTTTCAAAAAATTATAGGTTTTATTATTAACCTAACCAGTTTTATTTCCCCTAAACTATCTGCTAGAATAGCTATTTTCCTGTTTACAAAACCCTTTAAAGGACAAATAACTCTAGAACAATCTGACTTTTTAGAAACTGCTTTTACAGAAGAGTTTAGCTATAAAAATCTTCCGATAATGAGTTATCGTTGGTTAGGAAGCAAAAAAACCGTGCTTTTAGTTCATGGATGGGAAAGTAATTCGGCACGCTGGAAAAATTTAATTCTTGAACTTAAAAAACAAGACTTTAATGTTATTGCCCTAGATGCTCCTGCGCATGGAAACTCTGGCAGCAACAGATTTAATGCGTTATTATACGCCGAGTTTATTAATATTATTTCACAACGATTTCACCCCAATATCATTATTGGACACTCGGTAGGTGGCATGGCTTCCATTTTTTCTCAAAGCAAGTACCAAAACCCATCGGTTGAAAAAATTATTTTATTAGGGTCGCCTTCTGAATTTAAAAATATTCTAGAACGCTATACCAATATGCTTGGCTACAACCAAAGAACTATTACACAAATTAACTCAACTATTATAGAACGATACGGCACTTCTCCTGAAGATTTCTCAACTGCAAAACAACTTAAAAACATTACTTCAAAAGGTCTTATTATACACGATAAAGAAGACGATATTATCCCTTATGAAGATGCTATTTTAATAAAAAAGCACTTTAAAAATAGTACGCTAATAACGACTAATGGGCTTGGGCATTCGCTAAGAGATACAAGTATAAATCAACACATTTGCCAGTTTCTAGAAAACTAGTGTTATTTTTGCATTATGGCAGATAATTTAAAACGTATTAATAAATATTTAAGTGAAGTTGGGTTTTGCTCAAGAAGAGAAGCTGACAGATTAATTGATGCTGGAAGAGTAACCATTAACGGAAAAGTTCCTGAAATGGGTACAAAAATCAGCAATGATGATGTAGTTGCTGTTGATGGAAATGTTGTTAAAAACACAAAATCGTCCTTTACCTATTTGGCATTTAACAAACCTGTTGGTATTGTATGTACGACCGACACTAGGGTTGAGAAAGATAATATTATAGACTACATTAACTACCATAAACGCATCTTTCCTATTGGTAGGTTAGACAAACCCAGCGAAGGCCTTATTTTACTTACCGATGATGGCGATATTGTAAATAAAATATTGCGTGCTAGCAACAACCATGAAAAAGAATATATTGTAACAGTAGACAAGCCTATCTCGCAAACATTTATAGAACGCATGAGTAACGGCGTTCCTATTCTAGATACAGTGACTAAAAAATGTCGTGTTGAAAAATTAGACAGATTTACCTTTAAAATCACTTTAACACAAGGGTTGAACCGCCAGATTCGTCGTATGTGCGAGTACTTAAACTACGAGGTGCAAACCTTAAAACGTGTTCGTATTATGAATATAAAACTGGATGTTCCTGTTGGAAAACATAGAGAATTAACAAACCATGAGTTGAAAGAATTAAACAGTCTTTTAAAAGACTCCTCTAAAACCTTTCAACCCAAATCACGTTCTAGACGTTAATAAATGTTATTTGTTTCTCTCCATATTACGCTCTCTAGCTAGAAGCGTATTTTTAAGTAACATAGCTATCGTCATTGGTCCAACGCCGCCTGGAACTGGTGTAATAAAACTTGCTTTCTTGCTTACATTTTCAAAATCGACATCACCTGTAATTTTATAACCTTTAGGTAAACTATCGTCTGCTACTCGTGTAATTCCTACATCAATAATTACGGCATCGTCTTTTACCATTTCAGCTTTTAAAAACCCAGGAACACCTAAAGCTGTAATAATAATATCGGCTTGTGAAGTTATTTGCGTGATATTTTTAGTATGGCTATGTGTTAATGTAACGGTTGAATTTCCAGGAAACCCTCTTCTTCCCATTAAAATACTCATTGGGCGTCCTACAATATGACTTCTACCTATAACAACGGTATGTTTTCCTTTTGTTTCAACATTATACCTGTCTAGCAATTCCAAAATTCCAAATGGCGTCGCTGGAATAAAGGTACTCATATCTAAAGCCATTTTTCCAAAGTTAGTAGGATGAAATCCATCAACATCTTTATCTGGATTTACAGCTAACAACACTTTTTGCGTATCGATTTGTTTTGGTAATGGTAGTTGCACAATAAAGCCGTCTATTTCTGGATTATTATTTAACTCTTCAATTTTATCTAACAACTCTATTTCGCTAGTTGTATTAGACATTTTAACTAAAGTCGATTCAAATCCTACACGCTCGCATGCCTTTACTTTGCTTCCCACGTAAGTCAAGCTCGCCCCATCGTTACCTACTAAAATGGCTGCTAAATGAGGAACTTTTTCCCCATCTGCTTTCATTTTTTTCACTTCAGCAGCAATCTCATCTTTAATGTCATTACTGGTTTTTTTTCCGTCTAATAAAATCATCTTGTTGTATATGTTGTGTCGTTATTGTAAATAAAAAAACATGAGATTATCTCATGTTTTTCATAGCTTGCATCATGGCTTTTCCTTTTCCGCCTTGCATCATTTTCATCATCTTACTCATTTGGTCGAATTGTTTTAGTAATTGATTTACTTCTTGTACTGAAGTTCCCGATCCTTTTGCAATTCGTTTTTTGCGGCTAGCATTTAACACCTTAGGCGTTGTACGTTCTTTTGGTGTCATAGAATGAATAATAGCTTCGATATGTTTAAAGGCATCATCATCTATATCGATATCTTTCATCATTTTTCCTGCTCCAGGAATCATCCCCACCAAATCTTTCATGTTACCCATTTTCTTGATTTGCTGGATTTGATTTAAAAAGTCGTCAAAACCAAATTGGTTTTTAGCAATTTTCTTTTGAAGTTTTCTGGCTTCTTTTTCGTCGTATTGTTCTTGAGCTCTTTCTACTAAAGATACTACATCTCCCATGCCGAGAATACGATCGGCCATACGTGCTGGATAGAACACATCTATCGCTTCCATTTTCTCACCTGTACCAATAAACTTAATTGGCTTATCGACTACAGATTTAATAGAAATGGCAGCTCCACCACGTGTATCGCCATCTAATTTGGTAAGGATAACCCCATCAAAATTTAAGACGTCGTTAAATGCTTTTGCAGTATTTACGGCATCTTGACCGGTCATAGAGTCTACTACAAATAGCGTTTCTTGAGGCTGGATGGCGTTATGGATATTAGATATTTCGGTCATCATGGCCTCATCTACAGCTAAACGACCTGCGGTATCTATAATCACTACATTATGACCATTTGCTTTTGCATGCGCTATACCCGCTTGTGCAATAGCCACAGGGTCTTGATTGCCTTTATCGCTGTAAACCTCTACATTAATTTGATCTCCTACTACATGTAACTGATCTATCGCTGCTGGACGATACACATCACAGGCAACTAATAAAGGCTTTTTTGTTTTTTTGGTTTTTAAATAGTTAGCCAACTTACCAGAAAAGGTTGTTTTACCAGATCCTTGTAAACCAGACATTAAAATCACACTAGGATTTCCTGAAAGATTAATCCCTTCGGCATCGCCACCCATTAATTGGGTTAATTCGTCCTTAACTATTTTTACCATTAACTGCCCCGGCTGTAACGTTGTAAGTACGTCTTGACCTAAGGCTTTTTCCTTAACGGTATTGGTGAAGTTTTTGGCTATTTTAAAGTTAACATCGGCATCTAAAAGCGCACGACGGACTTCTTTTAAGGTTTCGGCAACATTAACTTCGGTAATACTACCATGACCTTTTAATACGTGTAACGCTTTATCTAACTTTTCACTTAAATTATTAAACATAATCTGTCATCTGTTTTAAAGTTTGCAAATTTAAGGATTTGTCATGTATTTATAAAGCGTAGTGATTAATTATATACATAAAAACTGAGAGAAAACATTTTTAGAATGGTTTTCTCCCAGTTTAATAACCTAAATTTTTCTTTCTCTAGTTTTTAATACTTTACATTTTTTCAAATACTAATACGAAATCTGAATTGTTCGCATCGTTTACAGCATGTAGTTCTATTCGTGTACTGGTGACACTAGTAATGTACCAATCGTCATCCATTTGCCAATAAGGGAATTGTCCTAAATAATTAATTATAAATCTTAAATTTCCTTCGTGGTCTCTAAGCACTTCGTAATCTAATTCTGCTATCCAACTGCCATTATCGCCTAAAAAGGTGGCATTATTTTGAAAGTTAAATACAATACCATCATAATCTTGAGAGTTATCTGCGCTTTCCATTGTAGAGTATGTTACTTCCCAATTACCATCGTATAACCAGTCTTTAATTTGAGTAGTGTCGTCATCTTGGTTATCATTTGTACAAGTTTTTCTTAAAATTAAACGTCTAGGTTGCGATGTATAAAACGTTACTTCGTCTTCTGTTATTGAAATAACAGAATAATACCCTCCTAAACTATGTGTCTCTCCTGTCATAGCAAAAAGAACTGACAACTCTGTACCTTCGTTAGTATTTTCTGCCTCTATGTTTCCATAATTTACTGTACTCTCTCCTACCTCGGCAATGGCAAAATCGTTTTCAAAGAATGAGAATAAGACGTCGTTGTAATCTGATGTTTGATCTACATTATCAACCTGAAAACTATATACTTCCCATTGGCATTCACTTAAAGTAGTTAATAGTTCTTCTGGAGTGTAATAATGACATTCCATAACCATGGTATTTGCACTATTAAGAGATTCAAATTCTAACCTACCTTCTTCACAAGCTACAACTAACCAACTTCCTGTTATAGCTTGTATATTAGGAGCAGCAACATTTGAAAACTCTACTACAACACCTTCTGCCGCTTGATAAGACGACCAATACATTGTTGTAGTTATACCGTTTCCTGTAATAATTGCCTCTGTACTTGAAGTGAAATCTAAATTATAGTTTATTAAATGGTCATCGCCATTAAAATTAACTACGTTCCAATTACATCCTTGTAGGTACGCGTCAACATCTGTTTCAGAACAATTTGAACTACAGTCCTCAACAACTAATTCTATTTCAAAAACTTGGAAATCACCATTGATTGCTTCTACTCTTAGATAAATAGTTTGTGGGTTTGATGTGTTGGTATACGCATTTGGTGCTACAATAGCATTAACATTAGCTTCGGCATTGGTTTGAGAAACATGAAATGAAGCTACAAAATCTACATTGCAAACAACATTCCCTAAAACTTGTGTTTCCATTTCAAATGTTGCAAATCCATCATTATCATAATCGCAAGCTGTTATGGTTGTATTTTCAAAACAATTAAATGGTGTTTCTGCAGTTTCGCAATCTTGCTCCATAATAACTTCTACGATTTGATTTTCAAACTCCTGCGTAAGAACAAGCTGATTTGACTCGCAATTTTGCACTAACCAATCGCCACCTAAATCTCCCGAAAAAGCAGTTAGGTTTGATAGCGTTAAAACAACATTTTCTTCAGTTGTAACACTCCACTCGCCACCTATAAATTCGGTAGTATCTCCGTGGGTGATTTGAAGTTCGCCATTGGTATTAAAATGTAAGTCGTACTGGATAAAATTATCATCGCCATTGAACGATGTAATAACCCATTGGCATTCTTGTAAATTAGCCGCTATCTCTTCAGCTTGGCAAGCTACATAATTACAATCTTCTTCAGCATTATTAATAGCATTTTCCAATTCTTGGTTACTTGTTACCTCAACTGAATCACCATTTGCGTATATTAATGACACTGGAAAATTTAAGCTAGCTAATACAGCGCCTTCATCGCTATCTAAGTTTTCTAGGAACACATATAGTTCAAAATCGCTTTGAATCTCTACAGTATCAATAACCTGAAAGTTAGAGTTGTAAATAGAGAACACAATAGGATATACAAAATCGACACATTCTATAACGTCGGGTTCGTTAACACAATTATTTACAAAAGCATCTAATTCTTCTTCATTTTCCACAACAACTTCAGTGTAATCGTTTAGTGTAATGGTAATAGGGAATAAAAATTCTAGAATATCTTCATCATCATCAAAAGCATTAAAAATGTCTTCGACAAGCTCAAGGTCGTCTAGTGTTTCAATAACTATTGTTGTATTATTAACTGTAACGGTTACAGGTAAATTAACACCAATACAATTAGCGTTATCTAAAATATTATCAAAAGAACCATCAAAAGCGGCTGTTGAACGCATTAAATCGGCCAATGAGGAATTGGATTCTACAACTTCGTCTGGTGTTGGGTTATTAATTTCGGTTTCTTCATCTTGACAAGACACAAAAAATAGTGTAATAAATGCCAAAACAAACAGGTACTTAAAATTTGGTTTCATAGCTGGTTTTTAAATTAAACATTGTTTGTTAATGAAACAGACAAAAGCTAAAATCCCCTACCATGGTAGTCATTTTTTTTTACATTTATACTCCTAAAAAACTAAAATGCCTAACAATTTAAACAATAATATTTGTAATAAAATCTTGTTTTCTAAGCTGTTTAAAACGCATGCAGAAAACCTTCACAACTTCTTATATTATAAGTTTGGAAGCCATTTAAACCCAGAAGACAAAGTACAAGAAGCATTTATTAAACTCTGGCAAAATTGCGCCAAAGTGTCTCCCGAAAAAGCCAAGAGTTTTTTATTTACTGTTGCTAATAATTTAATGCTTAATGAAGCTGCTCATCAAAAAATAGTATGGAAACATCAACAAATAAAACCAAAATCGCATACTAACGAATCTCCTGAATTTTTACTTCAGGAAAAAGAATATTTAAACAAATTAGAAATAGCTATCTCTAAATTAACCGAAGCCCAACGAGTAGCTTTTATGCTTAATAGAATTGAAGGAAAAACCTTTAAAGAGATTGCAACTCTTTTAGACATCTCGACAAAAGCTGTTGAAAAGCGTATTTATGGAGCCTTAAAAAAACTACGTAAAGACATTGATGAGTTATAAATTAAAAAAAGACATAACAAGGGTAGGAAAAATAAACCTACAACTGTTATATAAGTGTTACATAGATTATGGAAAAAGACGATTTATTAAAAAAATGGCTAAATCATGAGTTAACTCAGGAAGAGTTTCAGGCATTTAAACAGCGTGAAGATTTTGCCAAATTAACCCAACTATCTCATGGATTAAAACATTTTAAAGCTCCTGAGCTCCATACAGAAAACGCGCTAAAATCTACATTAAACCATATTGATTCTATAAAACCAAAACGTCAATGGTTTAAACCATTATTACGTATAGCAGCTTTATTAGCTATTGGGTTTTGTGTGTATTATTACACAACAACACAAGACACTACTACTAAAACACTTATAGCACAAAAAAATAACATTAATTTACCCGATCACTCTAAGGTAACTTTAAATGCCCTATCAACTTTAACCTACAACAAACATTCGTGGAAAGATAATCGTGAAGTTTTCCTACAAGGCGAAGCGTTTTTTAAAGTAGCCAAAGGCTCTAAATTTAATGTTATTACAGATTTAGGAACCGTGACTGTTTTAGGCACACAATTTAATGTAAAACAACGCGACAATTTTTTTGAAGTCACTTGTTACGAAGGTTTGGTTAGCGTTACATACCAGTCTAAAAACACTAAATTACCTCCTGGACATACGTTTATAATACGCGATGGAAAACAAATTGCCACTGAAAAAGAAACCGCTCAAGTACCACAATGGCTTAACAACGAAAGTACTTTCAAAAGCATTCCGTTAGAGTATGTTATTGCTGAATTTGAGCGTCAATACAAAGTAACATTTATTACAGATAAGGTAGATACAAAAACGTTGTTTACAGGAAGTTTTACACACAACAACTTAGATGTTGCCATAAAGTCCATAACAATGCCAATGCACCTATCTTACAGCAAAACAAAGGATACAATTGTATTAAAACGTGAGTAAAAGAAGCTCTTTATTTCTTTTTCTAATCTTATTTTTGTTGAATACTTTTGAACTCTCTTCACAAACTATTCAACAAGAACAACAACCACTTACCAACATTTTAAAAACACTTGAATCTCGTTACAATATTAGCTTTTCTTATGCTGACAAGCACATAAAAAACATTACAAGCCCATTACCCAACAACACACTTACTCTAGAGGAAGCCTTAAACATTTTAGAAAAAAATACTCACTTACAGTTTAAGGTTTTAAACAATAGGTTTGTGGTGATAAAAAAAACACAATTAAACAACTATAAAATAGAGCAATTAGACGAAGTCTTTATCACGAAATATCTAACCAAAGGACTCTCTATTTCCAAACAAGGCCATATTATTATTAGACCAGAAGAATTTGGCCTTCTTCCCGGTTTAACCGAACCCGATGTCCTGCACACCATTCAAACGCTTCCTAGTGTTTTGAGTGTGGATGAAACGGTTTCCAACATTAATGTAAGAGGCGGTACACACGACCAAAACTTAATCCTTTGGGAAGGCATTAAAATGTATCAATCTGGTCACTTTTTTGGTTTAATTTCTGCATTTAATCCTTATTTAACCGAAAAAATACACGTTACTAAAAATGGTAGTAGTGCTAAACATGGTGATGGTGTGTCTAGTGTAATTGACATGCAATTAACCGATTCTATTCAACAAAAACCTAGTTATGGCGCTGGTGTAAATTTAATTAGTGTTGATGGTTTTGCTAAAACACCTATTTCTGAGAATAGTAACATCCAAATAGCTGCAAGACGTTCGCTTACAGATGTTGTAAAAACGCCAACTTATAAACAATACACTAAACGTGTGTTTCAAGATTCAGATTTATCGCATAGTATTTCTAGCGATGAGACCTTTTACTTTTACGATGTCTCTGCAAAATATATATACAATGTCTCGCCAAAAGATAAATTTCAGGTTTATGGCATGCTAAGTAAAAACACCCTTGATTATAAAGAACAAGCCAACATACATGGAGAAACATCGGCTTCTGATAGTTACTTAAAACAAACCAATATCGCTAGTGGTTTAAACTATTCTAGATACTGGAATAATAAGCTAACCACAACAGCCGAAGCATACATTTCTAATTACAATTTAAATGCTGCTAATGTCGATTTAGTTAACAATCAGCGTTTAAAACAGGAAAACGAAGTTTTTGAAAACACATTTAAATTACATGTAGATTTTAGTGTATCTCCATATTTAAAATTTGAAGGTGGCTACCAGTTTTTTGAAGTTGGCATAAGTAATTTTGAAGATGTTAACAACCCGCCTTTTAACAGCTACATTAAAGAGGTTATTCGTACACATTCTGGATATATTGAAGGAGAATTATCGTCTAAAAACCAACAAACGCTGTTAAAAATAGGAGCTAGAACAAATTATATTTCAAAATTCAACACCTTTTTAGTGGAACCTAGAATTCGTTTTAATCAACAGTTTTTAAACTACTTTAAAATTGAAGTATTAGGTGAATTAAAAAGCCAGACAACATCTCAAATTATAGATCTTCAAAAAGACTTTTTAGGCATAGAAAAAAGGCGTTGGGTTTTAGCTAACAACACCACTATTCCCATTATAAAAAGCAAGCAAGCTTCTCTTGGACTTCATTTTAATAAAAGCAGCTTATTAGTTAGTGCGGAAGGTTTTATTAAACACGTTGATGGTATTACAACAAGAAGTCAAGGGTTTCAAAATCAATACCAATTTACAAACGCTACAGGGCATTACAAAACCTACGGTATTGATTTTTTAATTAACAAACAGTTTAATAATTTGAGTACTTGGCTTAGCTACACTTACAGTAAAAACGATTACGTTTTTAAGGCATTAAATAACAACCATAGCTTTCCTAATAATATAGATATTAGGCATCAACTTTCATTTGCTGGATCTTATGCTATTAACAGGTTTAAAATAGCTCTGGGTTTAAATTGGCACACTGGCAGACCTTACACGGCTCCAAAAGAGTTTAGTCAAACTCAAAATACCACTATCAATTATCAATCGCCCAATAATCAAAATTTAAATGATTATTTGCGTACCGATATTTCTACCACTTATACGTTTGCAATTTTTAAAGATAAACAAGCTGTTTTAGGAGCGTCTGTTTGGAATGTTTTAAACAGAAAAAACATAATTAACACCTATTATATATTAGAAGATAATAATACAGTAAATAAAGTAGAAAACACCTCTTTAGGAATTACACCAAACTTTAGTTTTAGAATACATTTATAGTTTAAACTAATGCTTTAATATTAGCATAAGAGTTTTCTAATGCTTTAATGCTCGCAATTTCATCCAGCCATGCCACTTTAGTTATACCTTCGTTTTCCTGCGGCTGTAGCTTGCCTTGATAAGAGGTTTTCATTTCAAACCAATGCGTTATTTTTATTTTATTCCTACCATTTCTTCTAAAAATATGATACGTAACATCTAATGGTTTTATTATTTCAAGTCCTTCTACACCTGTTTCTTCTTCAACTTCCCTAATCGCGGTCTCTTCAATAGTTTCCTTTTTCTCAGCTTTTCCTTTTGGCAAGTCCCATTTATCATTTCTATAAATAAAAAGAATATCGCCTTTATCGTTAAATGCTTTGCCTCCTCCTGCAGTTACATTAGGAAGTAATTTTAAAAACTTTTTTAAGAGTTTATCTTCTTTTTTATGAATTAAACGCACTTCCTTTAAAGCCGTTTTATTTAATTCTTTAATTACCTTATTAATATTAACAGAGTTTAAAAGGTAATTTTTAAAATCTGTTTCCTTTTCTACTTTTGTCGTTAGTATAATAGGTTTATCACCAACAAAAACTTTATACATCTTATAATCTATTCGCGGATTTATGTAAATGTAAAAATATAATTTTTAGCCGCACAAAAATTATCATATTGTTAATTATATTAAAAATTCAATATGAAATAATTAATAAAAAAATGTAATTTTGCGACTATGATTTTCAACAAACATACCGCCAGAAAAACCGCAGAAGTTTTATTACAAATTAATGCCATAAAACTAAGCCCTAAAAAGCCTTTTACTTGGGCATCGGGCTGGAAATCGCCAATTTATTGCGATAATAGAATTGTGCTATCCTACCCTACCATAAGAAATTATATTAGAGAAACGATGGCTAAACACATAGAAAAACAATACGGTAAACCCGATGTTATTGCAGGTGTAGCCACAGGAGCTATTGGCATTGGTATGCTGGTGGCTGAGTATTTAGGTGTTCCATTTATATACGTTCGCCCTAAAGCCAAAGAACATGGTAGACAAAACCAAATTGAAGGCTATGCAGAAAGCGGCCAAAACGTCGTGGTTGTTGAAGATTTAATTAGCACCGGAAAAAGTAGTTTAAATGCTGTAAAAGCTTTAAAAGAAGCCCATTTAAATGTAAAAGGCATGGTCGCTATTTTTTCTTATGGGTTTGATGTTTCTAAGGAAAATTTTGAAAAAGAAAACATTACATTACATACCTTAGGAAATTACGATACGCTACTAGAACAAGCACTAGACACAAATTATATTTCTCAAAAAGAATTAGAAACCCTTTCCGAATGGAATGCCAATCCTAGTGAATGGAACGCTATTTGATAAACAAACGTAAAAAAACACATGAATTTAGAATCACCAAAAGTTACGGTAAAACAAACTCCTGAAAAAGTTTTCGAATTTTTAAGCAACGTAGAAAATTTTGAAAAACTTATGCCAGAAAACACCAAATTTGAAGTTTTAGATAGCGACTCTTTTCTTTTTGCACTTAAAGGCATGCCAGAAATAAAACTTAAGAAAAAAGACATCGAATCGCCTAATAAAATAGTGCTTGGTGCTGCTGGTGGAAAAATAGATTTTTCACTTACTGGAGATATTTCTCAAATTAACGACGAAGAAAGCAACGTAAAACTAACCTTTAATGGCGATTTCAACCCTATGATGGCCATGATGATTAAAAGCCCTATTTCTAACTTTATAAAAACATTGGCAGAAAACATTCCTAACGCCATTTAATAATTTAAAACGAGCTGTTTTAAATCAAACGCTTTAATATCGGTTTCACCCTTTGGTAACACTTGCAATTTACCAGATGCTGAAACCGATTTTATTATACCGTAAAACACATTTCCTTCCTCGTTTTTAAACTCAACCATAACATCCTTTTTAAAAAGTAAACGCTCATAGTCTTGCTTTAAACTAGCAAACTGGTTGGTTTTTAACTTAGAGAAATACAACTCCAATTGGTTTAAAATTACATTTAAAAGCTCATCTATAACATAAGTCTGTTGAGTTATATTTTTTAATGACGACGCTTTAGGCAAGTCTTCAAAACCTTCCTGATTTACGTTAAGACCTATGCCTATTATAGATGATTTTATATTTTGTCCCTTAAGTCCGTTCTCAATTAAAATACCACAAACCTTCTTATTGCATGACAAAATGTCGTTAGGCCACTTTATCGCTAATTCTGGAATACCAACAGTTTGTAGTGCTTTAACAACAGCTAGAGAAACCACCATGCTTATATAAAAATTATCTTTTACAGGAAGTTGAAGCTGTTTAAACACACTAAACATAAGGTTTTTACCTGGTTCAGATAACCAAACACTTCCCATTTGCCCTTTTCCTTTTGTTTGGTTTTTAACCACAACAACAGTATTATCTTGTAGTTTATGTTCTAAGCTCAACTGCCTTAAATACTGGTTAGTCGAATCAATGGCATCAAGTTTGATTATACGCATAATAAATAGTTATCTTCGTACTGTAAAATCTTATGAAATTTTTAAAGTATAAAGAACTAAAAAATAATAACTTTGCACAAACTAAATAAATTTAATGACCAAAAAGGACTCTAACGCAGATCAACTCATAGCTACAATTATAAGTGGAATTGAAGATGTAAAAGGACAAGAAATCACCATTTTAGATTTACGTGATATTGAAAATACGGTTTGCGACTATTTTATTATTTGCGAAGGTACTTCAAATACGCAAGTAAATGCCATAGTAAATTCAATTCAGAAAAAAGTAAGTAAAGAACTAAAAGACAAGCCTTGGCATGTTGAAGGTGTTGATAATGCCGAATGGGTTTTAATGGATTATGTAAACGTTGTTGTTCATGTTTTCCAAAAGCACGTTAGAAGTTATTATGATATAGAAAGTCTTTGGGGAGACGCAAAAACAACGGTTATTGAAACAAATTATTAAAAGAATTAATGGCAACAAACAATAAAAAAAATACAAAAAACAAGAAACCTAAATTTAACCCTTATTGGATTTACGGTGGTATTATAGCCATCTTTTTGGGTATGCAACTTTTTAGTGGTGGTGGATTTCAGGATGCAAGTTCCACGACGCCATCGCAATTTATGGAGTTTTTAAAAAATGGCGATGTTGCAAAAGTGGAGATTGTAAACCGTCGCGAAGCGAAAGTTTACTTAACAGCTCAAGCACAAGAAAAAGAGATTCATAAAAACTCTAAACCTTCAACACTATTAGCTTCTTCAAGCCAGTTACCTAATTACAAGTTTGAGTTTGGTGATCTTCAAAATTTTGAAGATGATATGGCAGAAGTTGTTAATAACTACAAGCTAGACCCAAAACCAAAAATTGAATATAAAACCGAACAAAACCTTTGGGGCGATTTTATTATTGGATTACTTCCATTTATCATCCTTATTGCTGTTTGGATTTTTATTATGAGACGTATGTCTTCTGGTGGCGCTGGTGGCGCTGGCGGTCAAATTTTTAACATCGGAAAATCTAAAGCCAAACTTTTCGATCAAAATACCGATGTAAAAGTGTCGTTTAAGGATGTTGCTGGTTTAGAAGGCGCCAAAGAAGAGGTTCAAGAAATTGTTGATTTCTTAAAAAACCCAGAAAAATACACTGCTCTTGGTGGTAAAATTCCAAAAGGTGCTTTATTAGTTGGCGCCCCAGGAACAGGAAAAACCTTATTAGCAAAAGCTGTAGCCGGAGAAGCTAAAGTACCTTTCTTCTCATTATCAGGTTCAGATTTCGTAGAAATGTTTGTTGGTGTTGGAGCCTCTCGTGTTCGCGACCTTTTTAAACAAGCTAAAGAAAAATCGCCATCAATTATTTTTATTGATGAAATTGATGCTATTGGTCGCGCTAGAGGAAAAAGTAATTTCTCAGGCTCAAACGACGAACGTGAAAATACCTTAAACCAGCTTTTAACCGAAATGGATGGTTTTGGCACAAACACAAACGTTATTGTTTTAGCCGCTACAAACCGTGCCGATGTTTTAGATAAAGCTTTAATGCGTGCTGGACGATTTGATAGACAAATTTTTGTCGATTTACCAGACGTTCGTGAACGTAAAGAAATTTTCGAAGTTCATTTACGACCTTTAAAAAAGGCTAAAGACTTAGATACCGATTTCTTATCGAAACAAACACCAGGTTTCTCTGGAGCCGACATTGCTAACGTTTGTAACGAAGCTGCTTTAATTGCTGCAAGAAACGGTAAAAAAGCGGTTGATAAACAAGACTTTCTTGATGCTGTAGATAGAATTATTGGCGGTTTAGAAAAGAAAAATAAAATTATAACTCCAGCTGAGAAAAAAGCCATTGCTTTCCATGAAGCCGGACATGCTACTGTAAGTTGGATGCTGGAACATGCTGCGCCTTTAGTAAAAGTTACTATTGTTCCTAGAGGACGCTCGTTAGGCGCTGCTTGGTATTTACCAGAAGAACGTTTAATTGTTCGCCCTGAGCAAATGCTAGATGAAATGTGTGCTGCTTTAGGTGGTCGTGCAGCCGAAAAGGTAATCTTCAATAAAATATCAACAGGAGCTTTAAGCGATCTAGAAAAAGTAACCAAGCAAGCTAGAGCTATGGTAACCATATATGGGTTAAGCGACAAGGTAGGAAACCTAACGTATTACGATTCTTCTGGACAAAATGAATACGGGTTTACTAAGCCTTATAGCGAGCAAACTGCTGAATTGATTGATAAAGAAATTTCTGATATTATTGAAGAGCAATATCAAAGAGCTATTGATTTGTTATCTAACAATAAAGATAAACTTACAGAGTTAGCCGAAGTTTTATTAGAAAAAGAGGTGATTTTTAAAGATAATTTAGAGAAAATTTTCGGGAAACGCCCTTTTGAAAATGAAAACGCGACTCAAGACAAAGAAAGTGAGGTTTCTGTAGTAAAAGACACCTCTGAAGAAGAATAATTTCTAGTATTTTTGTTAACTAGTATCAAAAATCTTAAATTGACTTAACAGTTAGTTTAAGATTTTTTATATTTGAAAAACTCCCTTAAGCATTGTATTAATAGCAAAAGATGTAAATGAGCTTATTTAGAAAAATTTTTGGTTCCAAATCTGATAAATCAAAGGAAGAAATAAAATCAGAGGAACGAAGCAAATACATGCCAGAAGTTAAACTACCAATTGACGAAAGGTTTACTATAAACTTTAAAGCAAATGGTGGGAAATTTTTGTATTGTGAAGATTTAAACGAAATTTTTGATAGCTTAAAAAATATTATTGTAGAAAATTCTTGGCAAGGCGATAAAGCTCTTGTTTTTGATAAAAATCTCAAAGACCGATTTAAAGATTTTAATTTAAACCAAACAACTTCTACCCAAGAATCTACCTACTTTTTAACAACCTGCGAGAATTTAATTGCAGATGATGGGTCTTTGCTTATATCTTCTAATCAAATTGCAGAAAAAAAACTTAGAGAACTCCCTGACCATTTTGTGGTTTTTGCTACAACAAGTCAAATTGTTGGAAGTATTGGTGAAGGACTTAGAGGGATTAAGTCTAAAAACAAAACTAAAATACCCACCAATATTACAACCATAAAAAACTTCAAACCCGAAAAAACAACAGAGGAAAAAGACTTTATGAGTTACGGTAGTAGTTCTAAAAACTTGTACTTACTACTGTTAGAAGACCTTTAAAATGAAAGAAGTTCTCGTTAGATCATTATCAGGATTACTCTATATTTCTGTCCTAATACTATCGTTATTTAACGAACATGCTGTTATTGCGTTGTTTTTTGTTTTTGGCATTATCGCTTTAGCAGAATTAAAAAAACTTATTCACTATAAGTCTTTTTTTCCATACATCATTTTTACTATTTTATATATTGTTTTTGGCTATTGGCAATTTGTAATGAAAAGTGATTATGGGCTAAAAGAAGCTACACAAATATTTCATGTAACCACGATATTTGTACTTTTATTCTTGGTTAAAGACTTATTCACGCACAAGAACATTCCGCTTTTTATTTCTAAACGATTCATCATTACAACGTTTTACCTATCTAGTGGCTTTGTTTTTATAATATTGATTGCTCAATACTATGAAGAATACAATCCTTTTTTACTATTAGGATCCTTTATTTTAATATGGACGAACGATACATTTGCCTATTTAGTAGGTAAGAATTTTGGAAAACAAAAGTTATTCGAAAAAATTTCTCCTAAAAAGACTGTAGAAGGTTTTTTAGGCGGTTTATTTTTTTCTACCATAGCTAGCTATTTTATTGCTACCTTTACCGAAACATTAGGATTTACTAATTGGTTAGTATTAGCTATAATAATTAGTGTATTTGGTACTTTAGGAGATTTAATAGAATCTAAATTTAAACGCCAAGCCAATGTAAAAGATAGTGGTGTTATCATGCCTGGACATGGTGGTCTTTTAGATAGATTAGACAGTATTATTTTTGCAGCACCATTTATATATTTATACTTACAACTATTACATTATGTTTCATAAAGAAGGACATAAAATTATTTTAGGAGCTACTTTTTTTGTTGTGGCTACCTTTCTACTTACCGACTATTTTATTACTATTTCTTGGCTTCGTACACTATTAATGATAGCCATTTTAGTATTTTTTATTCTTATTCTTCAGTTTTTTAGAAACCCTAAACGCTACACACAAGTAAACGAACAACAAGCCGTATCTCCCGTAGATGGTAAAGTTGTTGCCATAGAAGAAGTTTTTGAAAAAGAATACTTTAAAGATAAAAGAATTCAAGTAAGTGTATTTATGTCGCCTTTAAATGTTCATGTAACACGTTACCCTATTGGTGGTCAAGTACTTTACAGTAAATATCATCCAGGTAAATATTTAGTAGCATGGCACCCTAAGTCTAGCGAAGAAAACGAAAGAACTACAGTTGTTGTTAAAAACACGTATTTTGGCGAAGTTTTACATAGGCAAATTGCAGGAGCCTTAGCAAAGCGCATTGTTAACTACGCTAAAGTAAACCAAAGTGTTATACAAGGAAGCGATTCTGGATTTATTAAATTTGGATCGAGAGTTGACTTATTATTACCTTTAGATAGCAATATTAAAGTAGAACTTAACCAAAAAGTTCGTGGAGGTGAAACCGTTATTGCAGAAAAGTAAAATGAACTAATGAACTCAGAAGAATTAGATATCGCTTTTAAAGATGCTGTAGAAAGGATTAATAACCATAAAGAGCCTTTCCCAGCAGATTTTTTACTTCGCTTATACGCCTACTACAAAAAGGCTACAGATAACTATGGTAGACCTAGCAGCAGAAAACCTATTATAAATGCGTTTAAAACAAACGCTTTATTTCAAGCAAAAAACATCTCTAAAGAAGAAGCAAAACGAACTTATATAGAACTAGTAGATAATTATTTTCTTTACAGAAGATAATTAATCTAACACCTTCTCTAAAGGCTGTCCAGTACTTCCGTTAGGAAAGCTTACCCCTAGTAATGCAGATATAGTTGGAGCTATATCAGGAATAGTTGTTTTTTCAAAAGTTTCGCCCTGTTTTATTCCCTTTCCATAAAACAATAATGGTACATGCGTATCATAATTAAATCCAGAACCATGTGTTGAACCTGTTCTACTATATGAAATATGTGCTGGTGCATAAATAACTAAAACATCGCCAGATCGTTTTTGATTGTAACCATTTTGCAATAACATTTCTATACCATTATTATAAGATAACGATGCCATATTTGTTGCTGTGTAAGCTTTATAAACATCCTTATAATTAATAATTTCGTTTACAATAGCTGTTTGCACATGAGCTAAATCTAATCCTAAGTTATTTATTTTTTCTCTATTTAAAAATATTTGATCGTTACTTACATTTTCAACTAAATCTGAATCTCCAAACGTATTCTGCAAAAATTTAGACAATCGCTGTTTTGCTTCCTTAGTATTTAAATATCCTGCTGGAATATCATGATCGTGTAAATATGCTGGTACTTCTACAGCACCATGATCTGCTGTTAAAAATACCGTGTATTCACCTTTTCCAACTGTTTTATCTAGTTTATTTAGTAAACGCTCAATATCTTTATCTAAACGGATATACGTGTCTTGAACTTCTTTTGAACTTACCCCAAAATTATGCCCTACATAATCTGGGCTAGAAAAACTTACTGTTAGTACATCAGTAATAGCATCATCTCCAAGGTGTTCACCATCTATTGCTGCTATAGCAAAATCGGCCGTTAAACTATTTCCATAAGCGGTGTATTTAATAATATCGTAACCTCCATTGTCTTTTGACAAGGCTTTTAAATTGTAAGGGAATGTTGCGGTTTCTTTGCCTTTAAAACCACCCTCATAATTATTTAAATCGCTAGTACTTTCAACATAGGTATCAATATCATAAAATGTATCCCAAACTTTTAAATAAGATGCTGCTTTTCCAGAAGCATTAAAATTGGTTACCCATGTTGGCAACTCGTCCATATAAAACGAACTTGTTATCCATTTCCCTTCATCTTTACCTCTAAACCAATATGCTGCATTAGCCGTATGCCCAGCAGGTAAAATAGCCCCTCTATCTTTTATGGCTATACCTATTGTTTTGCCTCTTTTTTGTGTAAACATTCTATTTTCATCGGCAAATGTTGTGGTTTTTAATCGGTGTGGCGACATTTTCCCATCATCAGATGTTGTTCCAACAGGAGTCATTGAATTATCATTTACACAATACACCATTTCTTTAGTGTACTTATCATACCAATCGTTAGCTATAATACCATGATTTTTTGGTGTCGTTCCTGTATAAACCGATGCGTGTCCTGGCGCTGTTTTTGTTGGAATGTAATTAAAATGATGATTTTTGCAGTTGTAACCATCATTTATTAATCGTTTAAAACCGCCATTACCATACTTACTTTCAAACCTTGTTAGGTAATCGTAACGCATTTGATCAACCACAATACCTACTACTAATTTAGGATTATTTTGGTTACTTTTCTGTTGGGCTGTTACTGGTAATATGAATAATAAAACAAGTGATAAACTAAGGAAGCCTTTCATGATACAATATTTGATTTTGAACATCAAAAGTACATTTTTTTGCACATCTTAATTTAAAATTAAGGTTAAAAAACCTAGAGTTTTTATACTTTAGCAACAACAAAATCCTTTATGACATACCTTCATAACATTGGTGCCTATTTTATTATGGTAAAAGACATCTTTCGCAAGCCTACTAAATGGTCTGTGATGAAAGGTCTTATCCTTAAAGATATTGACGACTTAATAATTGGATCTTTTGGTATTGTAGCCTTTATTTCGTTTTTTGTTGGTGGTGTTGTTACCATACAAACTGCGCTAAATATTACCAATCCTCTTATTCCAAAGTATTTAGTTGGGTTTGCAACACGACAGTCTGTCATTTTAGAGTTTGCCCCTACATTCATCTCTATAATCATGGCCGGAAAAGTGGGGTCGTTTATAACCTCTAGTATAGGAACCATGCGTGTTACCGAGCAAATTGATGCTCTTGAAGTTATGGGAATTAACGCTATTAACTATTTGGTTTTCCCTAAGTTTGTTGCCTTAATGCTATATCCATTTGTAATTTCAATTGCTATGTTTTTAGGCATTTTAGGCGGTATGGCAGCTTGTATTTATGGTGGTTTTAGTACTCTAGATGATTACATTACAGGTATTCAATTAGATTTCATGCCCTTTCATATTACTTACGCTTTTATAAAGACTATTGTTTTTGCCTTCCTTTTAGCAACAATTCCATCGTTTTATGGTTTTTTTATGAAAGGCGGCGCTTTAGAAGTAGGAAAAGCAAGTACAACGGCATTTGTATGGACTAGTGTGGCTATTATACTTTTAAATTACATTATTACCCAATTACTTTTAAGCTAATGATAGAAGTTAAAGACTTACATAAATCTTTTGGTAACACCCACATTTTAAAAGGCATTAGTACATCTTTTGAAAAAGGTAAAACAAGCCTAGTTATTGGGCAAAGTGGCTCTGGTAAAACTGTTTTTTTAAAGTGTTTATTAGGTCTTTTTGACTATGAAAAAGGTACTATATCTTACGACGGAAAAGTTTTTGGCAACCTTAATAGCGATGAAAAACGTGATATTAGATCAAAAATAGGTATGGTTTTTCAAGGCAGTGCTTTATTTGATTCTATGACGATTGCCGAAAATGTTATGTTTCCATTACGTATGTTTACTAAACAAAGTAAAAGTGAGATGGAAGATCGGGTAAACTTTGTTTTAAAACGTGTGAATTTAGAAAATGCGCACCATAAAATGCCTAGCGAAGCTTCCGGTGGTATGCAAAAACGTGTTGCCATTGCTCGAGCCATAGTAAACAAACCTAAATATCTGTTTTGCGATGAGCCAAACTCTGGATTAGACCCTAAAACAGCTATTGTTATTGATAACCTAATACAAGAAATTACAGACGAATATAATATTACAACAGTAATAAACTCTCACGATATGAATTCGGTTATGGAAATAGGTGAGAAAATTGTTTTCTTAAAAAATGGTCATAAAGCATG
Organism: Mangrovimonas cancribranchiae; assembly: GCF_037126245.1. Classification (NCBI taxonomy): domain Bacteria; kingdom Pseudomonadati; phylum Bacteroidota; class Flavobacteriia; order Flavobacteriales; family Flavobacteriaceae; genus Mangrovimonas; species Mangrovimonas cancribranchiae. The sequence goes on along the minus strand of NZ_CP136925.1, from coordinate 697,927 downwards.
GGAAGGTAGTAAAAACACCATTTTTAAAACAGATAACGATGCTGTAACTAATTTTGTGTACTCTTCTGAATTATTTAAGAAGGTTCGTAAAATGTATTTAGAAGAAAATCAATAGCAAGTTAAGATTGCACCCTTACAATTAAACTATCTAAATCAAGTTTGTAATTAAGCCAGGCTTCTAATTTTTTACGTTCTTTTTCAATCGTATTATTATCCACTTCTTTTTTCCATTTTGCAGTAAATACTGAAATGGTATCGATTTTAGAAAAATCGGATGTAATCACATTTGAGAAAGATAAGCGCTCTAAATTATCGTAATTTATTTTAATCTCCTGCCCTATTTTATCCATAGGAATTTGATTTTTCTCAAACTTAGAAAGTTGCTTCACTCTATTCTCTAAAATTGTTATTTTCTGATTTTGTGTTAATAATGCAATAGAGTCTCTAGATTTTAATTCTTGCATATATTTAAAGCTGTCTATACCATCATTATCATTTTGGTTAATAATTAAAGATGTGGTATTTAAAACACTATAATCTTTTAATCTTCCTTCTAAAAGAGCTATGGTTTCTTCAGGAATTTCATCTAAGCCAAACGTGTTTATTTCTATTACAGGCTCATTGCCATCCATATAATTATACGTCGCATTCTTTTTTAAATAGTCGCCATGCGGTAAAGCTGTTACTTCCTTATCTATAAAGGAGCTGGCCGCATTATTAAAGTTTGTTTCACGAAGCACTTGAACAAAGGTCCAAGTAGCCGGGAACATAACTACAATGGCTAAAGTAGTTGCAATTCTAGCAATACGCTTTCGCTTTTTAGAATTGGCATATTTAAGCATTGGAAACCTTAAAATTTTCAGCACTATAAAAGTTGCCAAGGCTATAAATATGGTATTTATAGTGAATAGATATAACGCCCCAAGGAAATATTCAAAATTGGCTTGTGCCAAACCGTAACCTGCAGTACATAACGGTGGCATTAAAGCGGTAGCAATGGCTACACCAAAAATTACCGAAGCTATCGTTCCTTTTTTGGTTCTGGCTATAATTAAAGCTAAACCACCAAAAAACGCAATTAAAACATCGCGAATATCTGGTCGTGTTCTTCCTAAAAGTTCTGAATTATCTTCGCTTAGTGGAAATAAATAAAAGAATAAAAAAGCTGTAATTAAACTTAACACAATCATGATGGCTAAGTTTATTAAAGATCGTTTTAAAGTGTCTATATCGTTTATAGCTATAGACATTCCCACCCCTAAAATTGGCCCCATTAATGGCGAAATTAACATGGCACCAATAACAACTGCTGTTGAGTTAGCATTTAACCCTATAGAGGCTACAAAAATAGAGCAAATAAGAATCCATGCTGTTGCGCCTTTAAATGAAATATCATTTTTTATGGCTTCTATGGTAGCGTCCCTATCGGTGTCGTCTCTAAAATCTAGTAATTCGTCTAAAAACTTTTTAACGCTTTGTATAAGTCCTTTAGCATCTTTCCTTACGGCTTCTTTAGACTCTTCTACTTTTTGCTCTTTTATTTTTTCGTCTTCGTTGAAGTTGAATTTATTTTCTTCCATAGGTTATTTACCCATATTGTTCTCCAAAGGTGTCTTTTACATTTTGAAGAACTTGTTTAATATTTTGCTCCTTTGCTTTAGGAAAGATAAGCAAAACTTCGTCTTTATCAACTATAATATAGTCATTTAGTCCATCAACTACTACAATTTTATCCTTGTTGCTTCTAATCATATTTCCAGAAGCCTCGTTTACCAATGTTTTGGCATTAACCACAGCATTATTATTGGTGTCTTTTTCAAGCTTATCATACAAACTTCCCCAAGTTCCTAAATCGTTCCAATCAAAAGTAGCGGGTAATACAAATACATTTTCAGATTTTTCCATAACTGCATAATCAACCGAAATATTTTCGGCTTTGGCATAATTCTCTAAAATAAAATCATACTCCTTTTTGGTATTATAATATGCATACCCTTTTTGAAAAAGTTCGAAAAGTTCTGGTTGATTATTTTTAAATGCTGAAATAACACTTTCAACGCTCCACATAAAAATACCAGCATTCCATAAAAAGTTACCTTGCGATATAAAACTTTTTGCTGTTTGGTAATCTGGTTTTTCACGAAACTGATTAACGGGTTTTATACTTTGGGTTGTTGTTTTATCAAACTCTATATAACCATAACCTGTATTAGGAAATGTAGGCTGAATTCCTAATGTTATTAACGCATCATTTTTAGCACAAAACTCGAAGGATTCTTCCACATTGTTTATAAAAGCTTTTTCATCTTCAATCCAATGGTCGCTTGGTGCTACAATCGTTACAGCATTGGGGTTTTCTTTTTGTATTTTTAAAGAAGCATATAAAATACATGGTGCTGTATTTCGCATGGCTGGTTCCAAAACGACTTGTCGTTGCTTTACTTCTGGCAACTGTTCTAGAACCAAATTATTATACTTTTCATTGGTTAAGATGAAAATATTTTCTTGTGGAATAAGTTGACTTAATCTATGAAATGTTTTTTGGATTAAGGTATCGCCTGTTCCAAGCATATCGTGAAATTGCTTGGGGTAATCTTGTGTACTTACTGGCCAAAATCGTGATCCTACTCCACCTGCCATTAATATGGCATAATAATTTTTATTCATCTTAAGAATTTATTAGTTCAACTTCTGCATTAGGATTAAAAAGGTATAGTCTTCCTGTTTTAACCTCAACACATTCATAACGCTTTACACGCTTGTTCCCTTTTTTAAAAACGCGCCCATTATAAAGTTTAAACGTGCTTCCAAAAGGTATTTCAAATATATAGGTTTTATTGTTAGGTTCGTCAAACTGTTTTAATGCTAACGAAAGCGTAACATCGGTGTCGCTTGACGCTTTGGGGTTTTTAAAATGCTTTGCTAGTAATGGTAATAGTTCCGCAGGGAAAATACTTGGATTTAAAAAAGGTAACATTAATTGTTTAAATGTTTGCTTCCATTCAATGCCATGTGGTTTAATAGATTTTCCGTAATTCTTGAATGCTTCAAAATGAGCAATCTCATGAATTAAAGTTATTAAAAACCGATAAGGATTAAGGTTTCCATTTATGGTAATTTGATGTTTTCCATTTGGTAAACGCCTATAATCGCCATGTTTTGTTTTGCGTTCGCCTGTAACTTTTATCGTAAGATGTTCTTCGGTTAGAAGTTGAAGCACATGGTATATGGCGTTATCTGGTAAGTGATTTTTTAAGGTATCATCCATAAAAAAATAAAGAGGTTACATACGTTCTGGCACTTGAATACCTAGTAATAAAAAGCCATTTTTAATAACTTGACTTACTGTTTTAGACAATTGTACTCTAAACACTTTTTCGACATCGGAATCGGCTCCTAAAATAGATACATTTTGATAGAATGAATTAAATTCTTTAACTAAATCGTAAATATAATTGGCAATTATGGCTGGACTATAATTATCGGCGGCTAATTGAATTGTTTCAGGAAATAACTGAACGTGTTTTAAAAGCTCTTTTTCTTTGTCATGTAACGTGATGTTTTCAATTGAAACCGATATATCTATATTATCTGCTTTTCTTAAAATAGATTGTATTCTAGCATAAGTATATTGAATAAAAGGCCCCGTATTTCCTTGAAAATCGATAGATTCTTTAGGGTCGAACAGAATGCGTTTTTTAGGATCAACTTTTAGTATAAAATACTTTAAAGCACCTAAACCTATGGTTTTATAAAGGTCTTGTTTTTCTTCTTTGCTATAACCATCTAATTTGCCTAATTCTTGCGAAATGTCTTCAGCAGTATTTGCCATCTCGACAATTAAATCGTCGGCATCGACAACGGTTCCTTCTCTACTTTTCATTTTTCCAGTAGGTAAATCTACCATACCATAGCTTAAATGATAGAGGTTTTTTGCCCAATCGAAGCCTAGTTTTTTTAAGATTAAGAACAGTACTTTAAAGTGATAGTCTTGCTCGTTACCAACGGTATAAACCATACCACCAACATCGGGGTAATCTTTTATACGCTGTATGGCTGTACCAATATCTTGTGTCATATAAACAGCCGTTCCATCGGCACGAAGCACCAGTTTTTCATCGAGACCTTCGTTGGTTAAATCGCACCAAACAGACCCATCGTCTTTTTTATAAAATACGCCTGTTTTTAAACCTTGATCTATAAATTCTTTCCCTAAAAGGTAGGTATTGCTCTCATAATATAAACAATCAAAATCTACACCTAAGTTTTTATAGGTAATATCAAAACCATCGTAAACCCAACCATTCATTTTTTCCCAAAGTGCGACAGTCTCTTCATTGCCAGCTTCCCATTGTCTAAGCATATCTTGGGCTTCAATAAAAATGGGCGCTTGCTTTTTGGCATCGTCTTCTAATACGCCTTTAGACATTAGTTTCTCTATCTCTTTTTTATACTCTTGATCGAACTTTACGTAGTAATTACCAACCAGTTTATCTCCTTTAAGTCCGGTAGATTCTGGCGTTTCACCATTACCAAAACGTTTCCATGCTAACATACTTTTGCAAATATGAATACCACGATCGTTAATAATTTGAGTTTTGTAAACTTTCTTTCCCGATGCTTTTAAAATTTCAGCAACACTATAGCCTAAAAGGTTGTTTCTTATATGACCTAAATGCAACGGTTTGTTTGTATTTGGCGAAGAATATTCTACCATAACAGCCTTGTCACCTTCTTTAGACGTTTCAAATCCGTATTTAGATTGCTCTCTTATTCGGTTAAAAAAATTAATATAAAAGCTATCGTTAATTTCAATATTTAAAAACCCTTTTACAACATTATAGGCTTTAACATCTTCAACATGTTCAACTAAGAAGTCTCCTATAGCTTCTCCTATTTGAACTGGGTTTCCTTTAACCACACGCAACATTGGAAAAACAACCACAGTAATATCTCCTGCAAACTCTTTACGAGTTGCTTGAAACTCTACTGAATCTAAATTCTTTTGATAGATATTTTTAACTGCTTCTTTTACTTGAATAGATAACTCTTGTTGAAGGTTCATAAGAAAACGTACTTTTTTAAGTATGCAAAGATACGTTTTATCGCGTTTTTTGGAAACATAGAAGAATCTTATTTAAAACACTCATTTTAGCTAAAACCATTTATCGATGAAATTAGCTCTTTTTCTGTGTTTTTTACCGTTCATCGAACACCCTTTTTGTCAAAAAAATCAAGAGAACCTTTCGTCTAATTTTTTCGCAATAAAACGCAAAAATTAGTTTTTAAGATGTGATTTTACAATTTTTGTTACTGTAAAAGCTATTAATTATTAAGTCCTTAATATATATAATGGGCTTTTTAAAACTAACTAACACATTTTACCTAGGTAAATAAAGAATTAGTCCGCTTCTCCATCCCTCTACAAGAAGACAGGAATTATGTGCCTTTGGTGTGTAACTATTGTATGAAGAAGCTAATTACCGTATTTGCTTTTTGTTGTCTTTTTTTTGGTTATTCTCAAACCCAAAAACAGGATAGTCTTACCGTACAATTAGCTTTTCAAAATCCAGATACCTTAAAAGTTAAGACCTCTATAGAATTAATTAAGGTATTATATGAACAAAAAGACTACTATAAAGCCCTAAAATTTATTTCGGAAAGTGAAAAATTGTCAAATAAATTAGAGTATAATTTAGGTGTTGCCAAAGTAAATTACTACAAAGCACTTATTTACACTAAAAAGAAAGACTACTTAAATGCAATGGATTATTACAATAAATCCAAAAGTATTTATGCTTCTTTAAACGACACCTTATGCATAGCCCAAATAAATAATAATATTGGTTTAATAGAAATAGAAAGAGGCCATTATAATAAAGGGTTGCAATATTCGCTTTCAGCTATAAAAGAATTTGAAAAAAGACATCTTATTAATGATTTACACTTAGCCTACAACAATCTAGCAAAGGCTTATTACAGTGTTAACAATTATGATAAAGCCATCGAGTTTTATTCAAAATCATTACATATTGAGCAACAAAATGAGGGCGATGGAGAGATTAATACCATACTAAGATTAGCCGAATTATATTCAAAAGAAAGAGAGTATAGAAAATCTATTGAGTATTACGAAAAAGGACTAAACTCAAATACGCTAACCGATTCTCTAAAAGGTGAAGTTTACCCTAAACTTGGTGGCGAATACCTACAGTTTAACGATTACGACAAAGCTGCCGAATATTTAATACAAGGATTAAAACTAAATCGTAATCTTAATAATAAAAATGGCTTATTAGTCACCTTAAATAACTTAGGAAAACTAAACCTTAAGCGCAATTATTTACGCTACGCCGAAGGGCAATTAATAGAAGCTAAAGATATTGCTGTAACTATAGACAATAAAGAAGAACAGCTTAGAAACTTTAAACTTTTAAAAGCTTTAGACTCTACCAACAAAAACTTCGATAGAGCTTTTATTTGGCAGCGTGAATTCTATCAACTAAAAAATAAACTAGACAAACAATCTCCCACTCAACAAGATACGGCACAACAAGAGGACTTTGTTGTTTCAGATTTATTTGAAACTGATGACACCGAGATAGCTCCAGAAAAAACAACAACCAACAACTCTTTAGATGCCCATAAAGAAGAAAGCAATCGATTTAAATTAATTCTTTACGCATTACTTGCCGCACTAGTCATTGTTTCTACCTTTTTAGTGTTAATTTATCTGAAACGCAATAGCAGAATAAAGTACACCCGAGCATTAGAAAACAAAAACAAGAAAATCGAGTTGCAAAACGAAGCTATTCTTGAACAAGCAAATCACCTTGAAGAAATAAACAAAGTAAAAGACAAGCTTTTTTCTATTGTATCGCACGATTTAAAAGATTCGCTAACCTCTATTAAAGGCTTTATAGATTTATTAAAAGATGGCTCTGTAACCCCCGAAGAATTTCAGTCGTTAATTCCAGAATTAAGCGAAAACGCCAACAACGCCTCTTTACTGTTATTTAACCTTTTAAACTGGTCTAAATCGCAAATGCAAGCACTTGAGCCTAATCCTAGTCTTTTTGATATTCAAGAAGTATTTGAAGAAAAAGTCCACTTATTAGAGCACAAATTAGAAAAGAAAAACATCCGACTTCAAGATAAAACTTTAAAGGATTTTGTTTACGCCGATAGAAGTATGGTTGAGATTATTATTCAAAACCTACTCACAAATGCTATAAAATTTAGCAAAGCTGGAGATATTATAACCATATCTAATCATATTAGCGCTGGCAAATCGATTATTAGTATCTCTGATACTGGTGTTGGTATCTCTAAAGAAAATCAAGATAAGTTGTTTAAAAACACGTCTTTTACAACTATTGGTACACAAAATGAAAAAGGTACTGGTTTAGGTCTTACCATTTGTAAAGATTTAGTGGAGCTTAACCATGGCAAAATATGGGTTGAAAGCGATTTAAACATAGGAAGTACGTTTTATATTGAACTCCCTAAAAGTAAACCCGAAAACGGCAACGGTAATACACAAAATTTAGCCGCTATGGCTTCTGTTAATTAAGCCTTAGGCAAAAACACTTCTGCCATCATACATCTTGCACTTCCGCCACCACAAGCTTCAATTGTATCTAATGAACTTGTAAGAATCTCGCAATGGGTTTCTATTTTTGATATTTGCCCTTGATTTAAGATTTGATAAGCAGCTTGGCTCATTACCAAGAAACGCTTTTCGTTTTCGCCTTTTACTTGCAACATATTCCCCGCAAAGCTATTTACCTGATCTTCGGTAATTGCTATAATCTCTTTTCCATCAGATTTAAGGTGCTCGATAACATTCTTACGTTCTTTTTTATCATCTATACTATCTAAACAAATTACGGCAAAGGTTTCGGCTAAACACATCATAACATTGGTATGATAAATAGCTTTTCGTTGGCCATTTACGGTTTGATTGGCATGAAAAACTACAGGTGTAAATTCAAAATCTTCGCAAAACTCAATAAACAAACTTTCATCTGCTCTTGGTGACAATGCACAATACGCTTTTCTGTTTACACGATCTAACAATAAACTTCCTGTACCTTCAAGAAAAACATCTTCTTCCTCTGCACTTGTATAATCAACAACGTCTTTTATAATAAAACCGCTATCTTCTAGTTGCGTTAAAACATCTTCACGACGCTCTAGTCTTCTATTTTCTGCAAACATAGGATACAAGGCTATGGTTCCGTTTTCATGAAATGAAATCCAATTATTTGGAAAAATAGAGTCTGGTGTATCAAACTCCGTTGTATCACTTACAACAACCACATTGACACCAACATGTCTTAGTTTTTCTACATAACTATCAAATTCTTGTTGTGCTTTTGCATTAACTGTTTCTGGTAATAAAGTATCTAAAACCTTTTGGTAATAGTTATTAACAGCTGTTTGCTCGTTCATCCTAAAGTTTATAGGACGAATCATTAATATGGTGTTTGTAGTTTGTTGCATTGTTAGTTTATTTTATGCCGCAAAATTATTTATTTTCAGCTTAAGAACAAGCTTATGGTGTAGAATTAGATACTTGAAGCATTTTTCCATTGTAATATGTATTCCCTGTTAGAGAAAACTCGGCAATATAATTGGCCATTTCTTTAGCTGATGTTGGGGCTTTATAGCCAGGAAACGCTTCTTCAAGCATTTCGGTTTGCACAGCACCTAACGCTAATACATTAAACGATGGGCCTTGTTCTTTATACTCTTCGGCAAGTAATTCGGTAAGCGTAATAACGGCGCCTTTACTAGAACTATATGCTGCTAATCCGGGAAATTTCATACTTCCTTGCACACCGCCCATAGAGCTTATAGTAACTACATGACTTGATTTATGCATAAAGGGCAATACTGTTCGTATCATTTCTGAAACTCCAAAAACATTTGTTTTATACACATAATCAAAATCGGCCATTGTTGTTTCTGAAAACGGTTTATTTAAAATGGCGCCTGCATTGTTTATTAAAATATCTACTTGGTTCCAATTGGATGTTACAAATTCGGCCACTTTTTTATAATTGGTTTCCTGACTTAAATCAAAAGAAAATGTTGTTACATTCTCTAACTTTAAATTGGCAACTGGTAGTTCATTTCTAGAAAGTGCTAAAATATTGTGTCCAGCATTGGCTAAAATTTGCACTAATTCTAAGCCAATTCCTCTACTTGTTCCTGTTATAATAATATTTTTCATGTTACTCTGCTATTTATGCATTTTAATTTCTTGCACTGGAGTGTTACTCATTTTCTCTATTGCCGGAATTGTATTGTTTATTAAATCTGTCATAAAAGTAAAATCTAACAGCTCTACCTCATCACCAACTTGGTGGTAATAATCAAAATTAGTTAAATCGCAAGATGATAATGTATGGCTTGGCACTTTAAATGCGTTATAAAATGCATAGTTATCCGATCTCTTAAACAAATTATATTTTTTAGAGACATCAGATTTACCAACCAAATTTGTATTGGCATAACCGTTTATCTTTTCTCCCATATTAGATAACTCATACCCTGTTAAAAAAGCTTGATGCTTTACATTTATTAAAGGGACGCCTATCATTTCAAAGTTTACTACAGTATAAATTTTAGCATGGCCTTCTTTTAAACGCTCTGCTAAGTGTATAGAACCTCGTAGTCCCATCTCTTCTGCCGAAAATAAAGCGAACATTATACTACGCTTGTTATTTTTTACTTTAGAGAAATACTTCGCCATTGCAATAACTGCACTTGTTCCTGTTGCATTGTCGTTTGCACCATTAGCAATAGAATCGTTTCCTACTTTTTTCCCAAATCCTATATGATCATAATGTGCTCCTAGAATGATAATTTCGTCTTTTAGCTTTTTATCTGTTCCTTCTATAAAACCAATCACATTAAATGCTTGCTTTCCTTTTACCATAAATGAATCGCGATAAGTCTTATAGTAAGGTTTTACATTAAATTCTTTAAACTTACGCGCTATAAATGTTGCGGCTTTGTCTATTCCTTCGGTTCCTGTATTACGGCCTTTAATCTCATCTGATGACAAATAAGATACCATATTTTTGAGCTCTGCATTTGATATAAAAGGCTTTTCAACTTGGCCATTTGTTTTTTTACAGCTTAAAAGCGCTAACGGAATTACTAATAAAAGTAGATGTTTCATGAGGTGTTTTTATGATTTTCCGAATATAAAAAAATCCTGTATGGATACAGGATTTTTAACAGCTATTTTAAAGACAAGTATTATCAATTTTTGACAATGATTTTTTCAGAATGGCCATTCCAACTCAGTATATAAATGCCTTCTGAAGTAGATTGAGGAATTCTTATTCTAACAGTTTCGTTTTGATGTCCATCGTTAATTTTCTCAATATCTATTTGTCTCCCACTCAAATCATAAAGCACATAAGTATCTTTTGGATTAGCATGTGTAATATGTATTACATTACCTGAAGTTACAGGATTAGGATATAAATTTGAATTTAACACATACTCATCAAGGCCTAGAGAGCCGTAAAAATAAGGAATGGCAAAATTATAAGCTTCAATACCAATTTCCTCTCCCATAAAACGTCCTGGAATATCATCTGAAGGTGGATGAATTCCTCCCCAAATACGCGATAAACTACATTGATCTGAAGCATCTCTATAGGTTGCCCATTGCAAAACCACATCGGTTGAAGGGCCTTCTTCAAAAACTAAAAATTCATTTTTTCTCGCTACAAACTCTCCCATGCCTCCAGGGAAATATTCATCGCCAGTTACTAAAGTCATTACTTCTGCTGCCGCTCTAGAAAAGGTAGAATGTCCAGAAACATATCCTGCAAAAGGAGGCGTTACAAATGAAGGTCTTTGGTAAGGCCACCAATTTTCAGCTAAAATCCAATCAACACCTGCCACATCTGTTTCTGTATCATACACATAGTCATGTCCTTTCCATGTATACAATTTAATTTTGCCTACATGTTGATTTGTAGCTCCTGCTAAAGGATCGCCTTCATCAACTACTTCTATATAATTAGGAATTAAAGGAATACCATCAACATGATAATTACTTAATGTATTATCGCTACTTTGACCTAAATTAGCCATATAACGAATAGCCGAAATAGGTCTTATATAGTCGTACCAACCTTTAACACTCCATGCAGCAACTGCCGCATCGTGCATTGCGCCACCTAAAATAAAGTAGGTTTTAACATCCCATTCTAAATCGGGTAAAATGTCGCCTTGACCATTTAACCTTTTCTCCAAATCAGGGTGATCTGACACATAATTTAGGAGTGTAAACCAATGACCTGGAGGCGTCTCAGAATCTGGTCCATCGGCCCAAAACTCTGCAAGAACCCTTGTGTAATCTCCTCTTGGAACTAATTGTTCTTCATAAGAAAGACCTGTACTAGGGTTAACAGCGTGGCCTTCGCTAGGATCTCCTCCTTCTAATAGGTCATAAAAACTAGGATGCTGTAAATAAGAGTCTGGTAAATCTTCTATATTCAATCCACCAATAGAATTGGGTGATACATCCCAAAGTACACCATCACTTGGGTCTAAATGAGAACTCCATACCGATACTAAAGAAAATGCCCATTTGTAAGCATTATTTGATGCTTCCTCTTCTGTTGCTCCTAAATAAGGCGGCTCTGATGGATCTTTAAACACAAAATAGGTATTTCCATCTCTTGTATACGTTGTTTTATCTTCTTCTGATAGAGCAAATGCATAAACATTACCCCATTCTGGGCTTAAAAAAGGTATATTATCTCCTTCTATCAAGTTACCACTTTGGTCTATATAGGTTTGTAAATTTAAAGACTGCCAACGATTGGGATATTGAATAGTACTATTTTGAAACTCTGGCGCCAATGGTGGATTAATTGATTCATAATACTCATTATCATACCCTGTACTTTCTCTAGCTCCATCTATTAATCCATAATTAATAAGCATTTCGGCGACGTAATTTCCTAAAGCAGCAGGTTCTCCTGATTGATAATCAATTGATGTAATTGATGTATCGTACCCTAATTCTTCCATTAAATAATCAAACATAAGTTGCGTTTGCTCTTGGTTTGGTGAGTTTTGGAACCTATACGTTAGCAACTTATACACAGCATAACTAATAGCTCTTCGCCTGGATTCATTTATATCTTCTGATGAAGAGAACTCCTCCAATGAGCTGCTAAACCCATGAACTTCATTTCCTATAAAGTAGGGTGTAGCTTCATCATCATATATTGCCCAAATATCATACATAGCCACACTAGAATGAAAGAGGTTTCTAGCATGTACAGTTGGTCTAGCAAAATCTTTTCTAATTGCTCCTAATAAAGCTTCATTCCAAAGTCGCGCTACAGAAACACCTTCAAATGATTCGGAAAGACCTAAGTTTACATTTAATGTTTCTGTTTGTCCTGAACAATTAGTTCCCATCTCAGTAACACTAATTTCTCCAGACTGGTTTAAGCCCCATTTAACTAAAATTTGAGAAGTGCCTTGTCCTTCTAAAATTTCCCCTCCTTGTACTTCCCAATGAGCAGTTGATTCTGGATCAATTGCGTATCCATAAATTTCTTCACTTAAAAAATTCACATTTACTGAACCGGATATTGTTCCTGATGCTAAATAAGTACAACTTCCATCACTTAACGTTGCGTTAGGATTATAATTACACGATATAGGATCTGTACAGCCATAAACCTTAATACTAGGTTCTATATTTAAATTTGTTAAACTTCCACCTTCTACAGCTTTATAAAAACTATCTATTTGAATATTTTGATCATATACTTCTAATAAACCTGATGGCCATTTTATGGTTATTTCAAGAATATTTTCATCATTATTTAATCCAAAATGTAATGGTTTTATACTTTGACTTAACATGCCTACGCCACTAAAATATCTTTTAAGTGTTCTCGTTTCTGTTGTTAAGGTAACTTCTGTCCCTATAGCACTTCTATTAGAAATAGTCCCTTCTAATGATATTTGAAACCAATTGTTACTTGAAGTAATCGAATTTTCAAAATTAAGTATAGTATTTTCGTAAAAAAACGGATTTATATCTGCATTAGTAACAAATAAATCTAAATCGCCATCATTATCATAATCAAAATCTACAGGGTTGATTCCTTCAGACAAATCATGAAGTCCAACAGAGTTTGTCGCATCCTGAAACTCATTATTGATATTAAATTCATTTTGATAATAAAAGTTATACTCGGGGCCTGAATTATAATAACCATTAGTTATAAATAAATCTTCATCGCCATCTAAATCGAAATCTGCAAATGTAGTTCCCCAAGCCCAACCAGAATTGTATAAAATTTCTTCTGATTGTTCATCATTTGAAAAATACCCATTTTCCCCATTTTTAAAAAGTGCAGACTCACCCTTACCAGTAATATAAATATCTAGGGTTTCATCTAAATTGTAATCTCCCATGGTTAACCCCATATCATCAATAGTGCTGTCTACTCCAAAATACTCTGCCTGTTCTGAAAATGTACCGTCTCCATCATTAATATATAAATAATTTGGTATTCTAAAATCGTTAGTCACGTATAAATCCATTAAACCATCATCATTAAAATCGTATGGTAATGCAGTAAAACTAGCTCTTGGGGTAGTCTCTATCATATCAGCTTCATCAGTGATATTAGTAAAAGTGCCATCTCCATTATTCCTAAACATCTGATTTGAACTACAATTACCCCATTCACAGATATAAATATCTAAGAGGCTATCGTTGTTATAATCAAACCAAGTTGCCCCAGTAAACTGGCATGTTGTTGGCAAATTAAAACCTGCCATATTTGTAACATCAGAAAAAGTACCATCTCCCTCATTATGAAATAATAATACATTATAAGTATTAGTCATTAACAAATCTGGTAGACCATCATTATCGTAATCTCCCCAAAAGGCTCCAATTTTTGGGCCATCAAAGACATAAAAAACATCGTCATCAGCATAATCTTCGGTTAGTAAATTATTTAGTCCAGAGGATAATGTTACATCTGTAAAACTGCCATTATTATTATTAATATATAACTTACTATGGGTTTTTTCAACGCCAACTTGGTCTTTTGCCTTTGCAACCACAAAAATATCATAAACATGATCTCCATTAAAATCTGCCACTGCTACGCCATGATTTTGAAGTAAGGATTCAAACCCAGCTATGTCTTCAACTCTTTGAAAAACTTGAGCTTCTAAAAAGTGGAAAGATGTATTTGCAATAAAAAAGAAAAAGAAAAGTTGGGTTAATCGTCCTTTTTTCATCGTATAAACGTTAAATTCAGTTAGTAAAAGACAACAAATTAACATTTTTTAAGAAAAAAAAGAAATTGCTACCAGCAATTCAATAAAAATTATCATTAACAAAAAAATCCTGCTAAATACAGCAGGATTTTTAATCATTTTATATCATATATAAAAACTATACTAACATTGTTACTGGATTCTCAATATATCCTTTTAAGGTTTGTAAGAATTGTGCTCCAGTTGCACCATCAACTGTTCTGTGATCACAAGCTAAACAAAGTTTCATTGTGTTTCCTGCAACAACTTGCCCATTTTTAACAACAGGTTTTTGTACAATAGCGCCTACAGAAAGAATGGCTGAATTTGGTTGATTTATAATAGACGTAAAGCTTTCTATTCCAAACATACCTAGGTTGGACACCGTAAAGGTGCTTCCTTCCATTTCTTGTGGCGTTAATTTTTTATTACGTGCTTTTCCTGCAAAATCTTTAACAGCAGCGCCTATTTGCGGTAAGGTTTGCTCGTTAGCAAACTTAACCACAGGAACTACCAAACCATCTGGCACAGCAACAGCAACACCAATGTGCACATGGTTATTCATACGCATTTTATCATCAAACCACTGCGAATTTACTTGCGGATGCTGTTTTAATGCTAAAGCACAAGCTTTAACAACAATATCGTTAAATGAAATTTTGGTATCTGGTAAGGAGTTAAACTGTTGACGAAATGCAATAGCATTATCCATATCAAACTCCACATTTAGATAGTAATGTGGTGCTGTAAATTTAGATTGCGCTAAACGTTTTGCAATTGTTTTACGCATTTGAGAGTTAGCAACCTCATCAAAATCTTCTTGTCCTACAGGCACAAATTTACTTACTGATGCTCCGGCAGTTGCTGGTGTAAAGTTTTCTATATCTCTTTTTATAATGCGTCCATTTTCTCCAGAACCTTGTACTTGCGATAAATTAATATGACGCTCTTCGGCCATTTTTTTAGCTAATGGCGATACAAATAAACGATCTCCAGAAGCTGTTGTTGGCGCAGAGTCTACCGTTTTGGTTTCTGCTTTTGGCGTTTCAACTTTAGGTTCTGTTTTGGGTGCTGTTTCTTTTTTAGGTGCTTCTGCTTTTGTTTCAGTAGAAGGTGCTTTAAAATTCTTGGCAATGTTAGAAACATCTGTTCCTTTAGGGCCAATAATAGCTAACAACGCATCTACTTTGGCCGATTCTCCTTCTTGCAGCCCAACATGTAACAAGGTTCCAGATTGGAATGATTCAAATTCCATGGTGGCTTTATCGGTTTCTATCTCTGCCAAGATATCACCTTCTTCAACGTTATCACCAACTTTTTTTAACCAAGTGGCAACCGTTCCTTCTTCCATGGTATCACTTAATCGTGGCATAGTAACCACTGTAACACCCTCTGGAATATCAACAGCTTCAGAAGACTCTTCTGAAGTAGTTTCATCTGTTTTAGGAGTTTCTTCTTTTTCAGAATCTGAACTTGTACTTCCATTAAGTAACTCTGAAATATCTTCGCCTTCGTCTCCAATAATAGCTAAAAGCTCGTCTACTTTTGTTGTTTCACCTTCTTGCACACCTATGTGAAGCAATGTTCCTTCGTGAAAAGACTCAAACTCCATTGTAGCTTTATCGGTTTCTATTTCGGCCAAAATATCACCTTCTTCTACTTTATCACCAACTTTTTTTAACCAAGTGGCAACCGTTCCTTCTTCCATAGTGTCGCTTAATCGCGGCATATTAATTACTTCGGCCATAGTTTATAGTTTATGTTGTAAAAATGGATAGTCTTCTTGTTCGTAAACGACATCGTACATCACGTTTTTGTCTGGATATGGTGATTCTTCTGCAAACTTCTCACATTCTTTCACTAAATCTTTAACACGCTTGTCAATGGTTTTTATATCATCTTCGGTAGCATAGTTTTTTTCAAGAATAATATCTTTTACTTGTGTAATAGGATCTATTTTCTTGTACTCTTCTACTTCTTCTTTTGTACGGTAATGCTGTGCATCACTCATTGAGTGTCCTCTATAACGATACGTTTTTAATTCTAAAAATGTTGGTCCTTCACCTCGTCTAGCACGTTGAATTGCTTCATCAAATGCTTCGGCTACTTTTACTGGATTCATACCATCTACTGGACCACAAGGCATTT
Organism: Mangrovimonas cancribranchiae; assembly: GCF_037126245.1. Taxonomy (NCBI): domain Bacteria; kingdom Pseudomonadati; phylum Bacteroidota; class Flavobacteriia; order Flavobacteriales; family Flavobacteriaceae; genus Mangrovimonas; species Mangrovimonas cancribranchiae. The sequence continues at coordinate 681,448 of NZ_CP136925.1, read as the reverse complement.
CATAACCTAAACCTAGTTTCCAAACATCGGTATGATTAGCTGTACGCTCTACTGAAGTTCCCATAGCGTAACCATTATTTTCACAAACAAATACTACTGGTAACTTCCAAAGCATTGCTAAGTTGAATGATTCGTGTAACGAACCTTGTCTTGCAGCACCATCGCCAAAGCAACAAATAGTTACAGCGTCGTTGCCTTTATATTTATCGCCAAATGCAAGTCCAGCACCTAAAGGAATTTGGCCTCCTACGATACCATGGCCTCCATAAAACCCGTGTTCCTTAGAAAAGATATGCATGGAACCACCAAGGCCATGCGATGTTCCTGTAGATTTACCATACAGCTCTGCCATGACTCTTTTAGGATCAACGCCCATACCAATAGGTTGTACGTGATTACGATAAGCGGTTATCATTTTGTCTTTGGTTAAATCCATAGCGTGTAAAGCACCTGCTAATACAGCTTCTTGACCATTATACAAGTGAAGAAAACCTCTAACTTTTTGTTGAATATACACTGCGGCTAGTTTGTCTTCAAACTTGCGCCAAAACAACATATCTTCGTACCACTTTAGATATGTTTCTTTAGTTACTTTTTGCATTGATTGTGTTTGTTTAAAAACCGAATAACAAAAATAGCATTTTACTTATTAATGAAAAAACCTGAAACCCTTAAAAATTCACGAAAACGTTATAGAAAGGACTTATCAAACCCTAAAGGTAATAAGTCTGCTAGCGAATTAGACTTAACCACTTTACCTGTTTCTCCCATAAAATAAATTTCTATAGGGGTTTCTTGTTTTACTTCGTATTCTGCAATAGCTTGTCTACATGCGCCACATGGCGGAATAGGTGTTATGGTTGGCTGCATTCTTGAACCTGCTGTAATGGCCATTTTTAACACTTTAGCATCTGGGAAGTTTGCTCCAGCATAATATATAGCAGTTCGCTCGGCACAAAGTCCAGATGGATAAGAGGCATTTTCTTGATTGTTACCCGATATAACTTCGTTATTATCTAGCAATAAAGCTGCTCCAACACTAAAATTAGAATATGGGGCATAGGCTTTAGCCCTTGCCTCCATGGCTACTGCCATTAATTTAGCGACATCTTCGGGCAATTCATCTACATTATTAAATACCATTAATGTAGCTTCTATTTTAATCTCTTTCATATTATAAAGTTATTAAAAACTATTGGAGACAAAAAAACTATTGCATTCGCAATAGTTTTTTATCAATCTTTTATTTTAAGGCGTCCTATTAATATTCTTGGTACGCATTTCTATCGATGTTAAACGACAACGTAAAGCGTAACGTATTTTCTAAAGGACTTTGCACTTTTGATGCTGAGAATAAATAAGATAAATCTACCCCAACAACATTGTATTTAAATCCTGCGCCTAGAGCAAAAAACTTACGCGCACCTTTTTCTTCGGATTCATTGAAATACCCTGCTCTAAAGGCAAACGAATCTTGGTAACGGTACTCGGCTCCTAAAGCCCAAGTCCATTCTTTCATTTCTTCGCTAAATCCACCTGGCGCATCGCCAAACGATTGGAACATTCCTTGAAAAAAGCCTACGTCTGGATCTTGGCCATCCATAATTACAGAAGGCGTCACAATAGCTCCTAATTCATCTGTATCGGTTTCATCTGTACCATTTTCTGGATCGTAAACACCATTGCCATTATTATCGGTATATTCATATTCTGTCCCGTATTTAGGTGGTGTTGGCACTAATAATTTTGTTACTTCAGCAGTTACAGCAACGGTATTGTATTGGTCTAAAATAAAATCGAATCCACCACCTAAACGTAAGGTTGTTGGTTGAAAGTTTTCTTGACCTTGAGCATCGTATTTAAATTTTGGGCCTATGTTTTGTATAGCAAAGCCTAAACGCGTTCGCCCATTAAAATTAGCATAAGCTTCTTCTTCGCTTTGGTAATATCCTGAAATATCTACACCAAATGTACTCGCTGGTTCTGGATCGCCAGAATAACCAGGTAATTTTAAATCGGAATGTAAAAAACGCATGGCAACCGCCATAGAGAACTGCTCGCTTAATTTTAAAGCATACGATACATCCAAGGTAAACTCGTTAGGGTTCATAGCCAGTGGTGTACTATTTTCATCTTGTACAAATTCAATTTCTCCTAATGAAAAGTACCTAAAACTAGCTCCAAAAGCACTTCGTTCATTTAAACGATTAAAGTACGTTAATCCTCCCAGAAATATATCATCTACTAACTTACTTAAATACGGGGTATAACTTACCCCAACACCTTGTTTAGTCTCGGAAAAGGCATATTTTGCTGGGTTCCATTGTTGGGAAAAGGCATCTACGGATGTTGCCACTCCCATATCTCCCATACCTGCTGCTCTGGCATCAGCCGCAATTAACACAAACGGCAATCCTGTGGTTATAACGCGGGAATCTTGTGCATCTGGAATTGTAACTGTTTGTGCTTGTGCCTGTATTTGCACTCCAAAATATAAAGCAGATAGGGCAAGAATGTATTTTTTCATAAACATGATTTATTTAACAAATATAATTTTTTCTTAAAGGATAACAAGTTTCTCTATTTTCTCTACGGTTTTATTTAATGATGGGGAATGTACTTTTAATTTATATACATACACGCCTTTTCCTATTTTATCGCCAAAATCGTCTCGACCATCCCAAATAATGTCTCTTGACAAGGACGATGTTCCATTATTGCAACAATTAGAGGAATTAGTTTGACTGTTTAAAGTTCTTACTAATTTCCCTGAAACCGTAAATATTTGTACTGAAACGTTTAACGGCGATGAACTATTGTGGTTAAACCAAAATTCGGTGTAATTAACAAAAGGATTTGGATAATTCAATACATTATCGATAACAAGTTGCTGATTTTCGTTCTGTACCACAAATTGGATTTCGGAGGTGGAAGAATTATTATAAACATCCCAAGCTTTTAATGTTAATGTATGTAAGCCTGGGTCTAAGTTACGAAAAGGGTAATTTACAATTCCTCTTTGAAAGTTATCTAGCTCGGTTTCGTAGTAATCGTTTAACACAAACGGATTGGTTTCATCGCCATCGATTATTGCTACAATATCATGTCCAATGCCACTTGCTGTATTAATACCATTATCATCTTCCAATTTCACTAATAAACTTGGAGACTCGTTAGTTATGCCTCCTGAGACAAAACTTTCGTCATTCATAAACAGGTTTATAATGGGGCCATTGTTGTCTTCTGGAGCTTCGTTATTAATACCCCCTATTAAAATGGTATTTACAGCGGCACCAGATTGGTCGTTTAATTGCTCGTCTTGTTTTGCATAAAAACTAACTTTACCGTAACCTTCGTTTATACCAATATCTCTAGGCATGACGAATTCGAATTCAAACTGCCCGTTGGTTATGGAAGCTTGTCCTCTAAAGAGTGTTTCTCCTAAGGTTTCAAAAGGCATAATTATAAGCTGACCGCCGGAACGCGTTCCATCATTCCCTAAGGTTTCACGTTCAATTTTTTTATCGAAAATAGTTGTAGAAAGCACGCCATTATAATTTGAAAGCACATTGCCTGAAACATCAGTAACTTCGCCAGAAATTTTTACTCTATCAAGTGCTTTTAGCACATCAATTCCTTGGTTTAAAGGCACATCGTTAACAGCGGTTAATCTTACATTAGGCTTAGGAAACGCTAATTTCATGGCTGGATCACCTATAAAAAACACTAAACGTCTTTGCCCAATACCTGAGATATTAGGATGGTTTTTGGTTAGCCTTAAAGCCTCTGCCATTGAGGGAAACTCATAATCTTGATATTCATCGTCGTCATTAAATGAAAATAGATATTCTTCTAAAACATTATTAAATGTAATACCAACATTTACAAATATTTGACGTGTTGTTGAGATTAATCCAACGGCACCTCCATTTTCATTCCAATAAGTAAACTCGCCTGCTGTTGGACGTAACGGGTTATCAAAACGAGTATATTCGCAGGTTACCGTTACAAAACAATTAAGTTTGCAAATATTATTTAAGCTTTGTGAATCTGGTTTTTGAAAAATACGTTCGTGTGCTAATCCGTCTTCCCCACCATGGCCAAAGTAATTAATTACTAAAGCGCCATTTTCAATTGCATTTAATAGAGCTGTATTTACAGTAGGGTAACTATCTCCACCTGCTGTAGACTCTTGCTGATAAGCATCCATATGAATCTTTATGGGGTTTAAAAACGGGTGTTCCTCAGTAATGGTATTTGCAATCCCATCTGTGGTTTCTTGCAAGACACTTTCCCATTCTTCATCTATATCGTCTGATAAGACGACAAAATTATTTCGCCATCTACCAAAAGAAGCTTCTTTGTAATAAGTCTCTATTTTATCAACTAAAATTCTCGCACGTTGTGGTGTATCTGCTAAAATTCTTCCTACAGCAATATCTAGTTTATCTGAAGTCGCCATGGTTCCTTCATTATCCCCCATCATACCATAAAAATCATCAGACACAAAGGAATTGGTTAAGTTAAAACTATTGTACGCATGCCAAGAAGGCACTATGTTTGTATTATTTTCTATTCTGTTTTTATAATCAAATGATGCATCGCCAAATAAGCATAAATATTTAATTCTATGTTCTGAGGAACTTGCGTTATCATAAATATATTTTACAAGGTTTCTTATAGCTCCAATATCTGGGTTACTTGTACTAAATTCTGAATAGATTTGACTTAAAGAGACTACTTTAACATTTAAGTTGTTGTAATTGCGATTAATTTGCGCTAATCGTTCGGCTTGATTAAGCATATTTTGAGGAGCAACTATAAGGTAATCAATATCTTCAAATTCGCCTTGTTGGTTTTGAAAAATTGTGCCTTTTAAGTTTTGATTACTCACTCGTGTACGCTCACCTAAAAATGCTTGGTAATAATCGGAAGGCGTGACAAGCGCGTAGCTTTTTTCACTCCCTAAATTGGACGTAAAACTTAGTGTATTACTATTATCTGTATTAACAAAATTAGTAACGTTATAAACATCTGTTACATCCCAAATTTCTGATACTTGTGACGTATTGGTAATATCATATTGTCCAATCCCATTTTCACGACTAACATCATTGTTTTTAAATGTAAGTTGTCTTCCAGAAAAGTTAAGATTCCTGGTAGCTTCTATAGCAATATAATCTAAATAGGCCATAGAACTTGGATTCCCACTATTATTATAATTTAAATTAACTGTAATTGTGGATGAATTAACATTAACATCTTGTGCATAACTAGCTGGAATAGCTAAATTAGAATCGGTAATAGGTGAAAATATTAATGTAGAAACATCTTGAGAGTTAATAGAAACATCTAAACTTGTAGAAACCTCTGCTGTTGATGCTGTTTGTATATTAAAACTTACAGGCTCTGTTTCAACAAGATCAGGAAATTGAAATGTGAATGTTTTATTATTCTCAATATCAAAACGGTCCCCAAACCAACGTCTTCCTACTCTTACTAAATTAAACTCATCGCTTTCATGAAATTGATAGTCATGAAATGTATTTATTACCATATCTACATTTCCTGTAGGTTGAATAAAAGGCTGAATACGTTTCCCCAAACCTGGACTTATATTAATATAGTAATAAGTTCTATTAGTATAACAGTTTACGTGTGTGCCTTTTTCAACATCCCAGGATTTTGGCCCTTGACCATAAAATAAAATATAGTCATTATCATTAAAAACGCCATCGCTTTCTCCAACCACTCTAATGGCATTTTCACGAACATCGTAGGACTGAGGTAATGCATTGGAGTAAGGAATCATATTACCGCCATTACCATACAGTTTTATAGTTCTTGGATCAATATCGTTAACATTAACACCTAAGTTTGACAGAAAACTTTTCGATAATCTAAACACCCCCGTTTTATCGATATAAAACTTAAACCATTGTCCAGTACTTAAAGCAGAGTCATCAATATTTTGCCTGTTACTAGCATTTCTATTATAACTACCCAAATTGTAATCTACCGTAAAAGAAGTTACTCTCTTAAAAGAATTATTATTCAATTTTATTATCGGTGACAACTTAAACTCTACGCCAGAAACCCCACGAGCCTCTGTATTTTTTGCTGAAAATCTTAAATTATTAGGAATAGTACTAACATCGACATCTTTTAATTGCGCTCTCGAAATGGTTTCATAAGTAACATTATCAACCGAAACAGAGGCTTCATTTATAAATCCACTTTGCCACTGCGTTATAAATTGTAACCCATCAATAGCATTGTAATTAAAGTTCTCTTTATTAAAAAAAGGTACTTCTACTTTATAACTACTAGTAAACAATGTTTGATACCCATCCCACTGAATTTCAAACTGCTTTTGTTGCGCATGAACATAAGTACTAACTAAAAAAACAAAAAGTATTAATTTCTTTTTCATTGGTAGCAATAACGTAAATAATATGGCAATATTATTGATTAATAGCACGTTTTTTAAAAAACGTTTCAAAATTACAATAATAAAATAAAATATTTAGCGTTATACTACGGCAAATAATTATGATTAAACCCAAAAAATCATCGTTGTAATGCATAAATTACAGGATGAAATGCATGTTTTTTTATGTAAATTTTTAATTTTTGCTTGTAATCTTGGGTATAATTATTATATTGCGTCACCAAAAATATTTTAAGCTTACTTAAACGTATGGATATGAAAAAAGCAATGGTATGTAAGGTATTGTTAACTACGGTTTTAGCAGTATCTCTTGTTGGTTGTAAAAGATCTTCCAGTTCAAACACCTCACGAGGAACTGGTTGGGACATTAACTCTAGAGATGGTGGTTTTCAATACAACACCGATTTTAAAGAGCAAGAAACAGCTCCAGGATTAGTATTTGTTGAAGGCGGAACTTTTACCATGGGTAAAGTTGGAGACGATGTTATGCACGATTGGAATAATAGTCCAAATCAACAACACGTACAATCCTTTTACATGGATGAAACAGAGGTAACCAATAAAATGTACACAGAATACTTAGATTGGATTAAAAGAACTTACCCACCTACAGAAGAAAATTTTAAAGGTATTTACACTGGTGCTTTACCAGACACTTTAGTTTGGAGAAACCGTTTAGGTTACAACGAAGTTATGACTGAAAATTATCTTCGTCACCCAGCATATGGAGAGTATCCAGTTGTTGGTGTTAGCTGGATTCAAGCTGTTGAATACGCTAATTGGAGAACAGACCGTGTTAACGAATTATACCTAGAAGAAGAAGGTTACATTACTAGAGATGCTAAAATAGCAGTTGAAGCTGGCGAAACATTTAACACAGACACTTACATTAATGCGCCTACACAAACATACGGAGGTAACGATAGTATTATTAGCCCACAAAATACTAGAAGAAGAGTACAAACTACTGCTTCTGGAGATACTATTAATGTACACGCAGGTAGAGAAACTGGTATTATTTCACCAGATTATAGACTACCAACCGAAGCTGAATGGGAATATGCTGCTTTAGGCCTTACAGAGTTAAGAAACTACAATATTTATAGAGGTAGAAAAAAATATCCATGGGATGGCCAATATACACGTTCAGGTAAACGTAAAGTAAGAGGTGATCAATTAGCTAACTTTAAGCAAGGAAAAGGTGATTATGGTGGAATTGCAGGTTGGTCTGACGATGGTGCAGATATAACCAATGCCGTAAAACAATACGAGCCTAACGACTTTGGTCTTTACGATATGGCTGGTAACGTAGCCGAATGGGTTGCCGATGTTTACAGACCTATCGTAGACGATGAGTTTAACGACTTTAACTACTACCGTGGTAACGTGTATACAAAAAACTCTATTAGTGAAGATGGTACCGTTAAAATTGTAACAGTTGATGAAATTGTTTACGATACACTTCCTAATGGCGATGTTATTGCAAGAGATTTACCAGGTGAAATCGCTCAAGTTCCTGTAGATGAAGACGAAACTTACTTAAGACAAAACTTTGATAGAAGTGATAACCGTAACTTTAGAGACGGTGACAAACGTTCTTCTCGTTACTACAGAGACTACGATGAATTTGATGATGGCAGAAAAACAACAGCTTCGCAAACAAGAAAAATGTATAACTCTCCTAAACACAATGTAGAACATGTAGACTCTACAGGTGAAATGATTAGAGAATACGATAAGTCTAACAAAAGAACATCACTTATTAACGACGAAGTAAGAGTTTATAAAGGTGGTTCTTGGAAAGATAGAGAATATTGGTTAGACCCTGCTCAAAGACGTTATTTCCCACAAACTATGGCCACAGATTATATTGGGTTTAGATGTGCTATGTCTAGAGTAGGATCAAAATCTAAAGGAAGAAACAAAACAAAGAATTAAGTAATAATTCAACGTTTAAAAAAAGCTAAGCCCTGATTTTTTATCAGGGCTTTTTTCTTACATTTACTTTATGACAATTAATGCTCTTTATAAACTATTTTTAGAATGTAGTGCGGTTTCTACAGACACCAGAAAAATTAACCCAGGTGATTTATTTTTTGCCCTAAAAGGTGACAATTTTAATGGCAATACTTTTGCCAACAAAGCTTTAGAATTAGGCGCTAAATACGTAGTAATAGACGAGAAAGAATTTAAAACATCAAATAACCATATTCTTGTAGAAGATTGTTTAAAAAGCTTACAAGACTTAGCAACTCATCATAGACAAACATTAAAAACGCCTATTATAGCATTAACAGGTAGTAATGGCAAAACCACAACCAAGGAGTTAATTAAAGCCGTATTATCTGAAAAATATAGCGTAACGGCCACTAAAGGAAATTTGAACAATCATATTGGCGTTCCTTTAACGTTGTTGGACATAAAACCCGATACAGATATTGCTATAGTTGAAATGGGCGCTAATCATCATAAAGAAATTGCCTTTTTATGTAACATAGCGCTACCCGATTTTGGCTTAATCACTAATTTTGGTAAGGCTCATTTAGAAGGCTTTGGAAGCTTAGAAGGTGTTGTAAAAGCTAAATCGGAATTATACGACCACTTAAAAAAGTATAACAAGATTATCTTTTTTAATGAAGATGATAAAACACAAACGAAACAAATTGGCGACTATAACAATGCGTGTTCATTTGGTTCATCTTCTAAAAATACTAAAATCACCTTTATAGCATCAGAGCCTTTTGTCGCATTAGAATATATGTCTGAACGCATAAACAGTCACTTAATTGGACAGTATAACTTTAATAACATTGCTGTAGCAATAGCTGTTGGAAAATATTTTAAAGTTCCTAAAACGGCCATAAAACAAGCTATAGAAAGTTATGTCCCATCTAATAATCGTTCGCAAATTATAAAAACAGCGTCTAATCAAGTTCTTCTCGATGCTTATAATGCAAATCCTACAAGTATGATGGCTGCTCTTGAGAACTTTGCAAACCTCAACTATAAAAATAAAACACTTATTTTAGGTGATATGTTTGAGCTTGGAGATAATGCTTTAAACGAGCATCAACATATTGTATCTTTTTTAGAGAAACAAAATGATATAACAGCTATAGTTGTAGGAGAACACTTTTCAAAAACTAAAGCTTCATCTGCAAATATGTTGGCATTTAAAACATACGCAGATTTAGCTAATCACTTAAAAGAAACGCCGCTAAAAAACAGGTACATTTTAATTAAAGGTTCTAGAGGAATGGCGCTGGAAAGAGCTTTAGATGTATTATAAAAAAAAGAGCACTCAACATTAAATAACGATAAGCGCTCTATGATATTCCCTTAGATTAATAATAGCAATTCAAAGATCGGCATCATTAACCTAATACACAATACTCAATTTGAGTATTTTTATAGTAAATTTTGATTTATTTTTAGCATTCCTATTAACTCTCCTGTAGAGTTTATATTTAATTTCTTTAAAATATTTCTACGGTGTGTATCAACTGTATTCGAACTAATGTTTAAACGTTCAGCAATTTCCTTACTAGAATAATTAAGCACTAACAAGCGTACAATATCGCGCTCTCGATTAGTTATCTCATTATCTAAAAGCTTTTTATTAAAACAATTAAAATACCTTGTTTCATATTCGCCATTATCGCTTAAATATTTTGCTGTAGCCGTAACATCCAATTTTATGTTAGGATCTAAAACGGTATAATGGGCCAACCCTATAATTGGTTTCATAAAAGCATCAAACTCAAGAGGTGTTGTATTTTGAACAATATTTACATACTTACCATGACCATTTTTAAATCGGTAATTCCAGGTATAACTCATTTTATAACGTTCCTGCTCATCAATTTCATTTAACGTATAATCCATGAGTGAGTTTAATGCCTTTAACCAATGCTCTACATCATCTGGGTGAATTCTACTCCAAAAATAATGCATGGCATCTTGTTTAAATTTTTCGGGTTCAATAGCTAAACAAGAAAACATATTCTTGCTTATATATTCAAAACCTAACTCTTGTGTGTTTGTAATGCAAAAAAAGGTAGACGTATGAGGTAAAAATGCATCGAGCTCTTTAATTTTTTCAATATGCTTTTTTAATGCTGGTGTATTGTAAGACATAAAAATGTCTTCATAAAGATTCTTAATATTTTTTAAAAGCATAATCTACACATTACTATCTAGTAGATAAAAATAGAAGATTTTTTTGATGAAAGAAACTAAAAATCCTAAAGTTTAGCACTTAGATTTCTTTTAGTGGGTCATACTGGATTCGAACCAGTGACTTCTACCCTGTCAAGGTAACACTCTAAACCAACTGAGTTAATGACCCATAAAAAAAGGTCTGTTACAATAACAGACCTTTTAATTTTTGTGGGCGCGAAGGGATTCGAACCCCTGACCCCTTGGGTGTAAACCAAGTGCTCTGAACCAACTGAGCTACGCGCCCTTCCGTAATGGGATTGCAAATATAATGCAGTTTTTAATATTGCAAAACTTTTTTCGAAAAAAAATTAAATTATTTCGGCTACAGTAAACGTGCTTCCGCCTACAAAAATTAAATCGTCCTCTTTAGCTTGCTCTTTTGCGCTTGAAAACGCCTGATTTACACTGCCGTATATTTTAGACATAAAATTAGCTTTATCAAATTCACTTTTTAATTTTTTTTCATCCATACCTCGTGGAATATCTGGCTTACATAAATAATAAGTTGCTTGTTTGGGTAAAATAGTAAACAAAGAAGTTAAATCTTTATCGTTTACAACACCAAAAACAATATGCAAACTGTTAAATGACTCTTTCATTAATTGATTAATCACTAGCGAAAGCCCTTCTGCATTATGAACTGTATCACAAATAACCTTTGGATTATGCTGTAACACTTGCCACCTGCCTTTTAAACCTGTATTTTTTGCAACATGAAGAAAACCTTGCTTTATATTATCATTTGACACCTTAAAAGAAGATACTTCATTTAAAACAGTTATTACTTGCACCACTGTTTTTATATTTTTTTGTTGATATGCTCCCAACAAATCACTTTTATAAGATAGCTTTTCTTGCAATTGGTCAGCAAAATAAATTGGTGATGCTTTCTCTGCCGCTATTGCCTTAAAAACAGCTTGTGTTTCTTTTTGTGTTTCACCAATAACAACAGGCGTTTTTCTTTTAATAATACCGGCTTTTTCCTTAGCTATAGTCGGCAAATCATTCCCTAAAAACTGTGTATGATCTAAACCAATATTGGTAATAACAGACATTAATGGTTGTATAATATTTGTGGAATCTAATCGGCCTCCTAAACCAACTTCTATGATAGCTATATCAACATTCTTTTTAGAGAAATAGTCAAAAGCCATTAAGGTAGTCATTTCAAAAAATGACAACGATTCTTTTTCTAAAAATGCTTTGTTTCGTTTAACAAAACCAATAACAAACTGTTTACTTAAGGGGGTTCCGTTAATTCTTATACGCTCTCTATAATCTTTTAAATGTGGCGATGTGAATAAGCCCGTTTTGTATCCTGCTTCTTGATATATTGATGCTAGCATATTAGCTGTGGAACCTTTGCCATTTGTTCCTGCAACGTGAATGGTCTTTAAGTGTTGTTCTGGGTGATTTAAATGAGCGGCTAATGTAAGCGTATTACTTAAATCGGCTTTATATGCCGACTTCCCTTGCCTTTGATACATAGGTAATCTGGAAAATAGCCATTTTATAGTTTCTTGATAAGTCATGGGACGGCTTACTGTCCTAAATTGAAGTTTACTTTCACAAAGCCTATTTGTTTGGCTGGCGCATTCGCATCTGGTCGCCATTTATGAGACAATGCTATTTTTTTTGCTGGCTCTAACAAGCAAGACGCAGTATTAGTAGTTCCTTTAACTCCTGGTGTTGCTTGAATTACATTTCCTTTGCGGTTTACAATAATCTTAACGATTACCATACCACTTTCATTACAATCTTGTCTTAAGGTATTGTAAGTAGCTTTACCGCGACCGTTTAAGCCATAGCCAACACCGCCATTACCGCTACCTGGATCGCCAAAATAACTTGGCGCATAAGGGTCGCCATCTAATTGCCCTTTATCTCCTGCTTGGTTATCGTTACCTTCGCTACCAGTAACACCTTCAGATTTACTAACGCCACCAATAAGAGCATCGAGTTTCTTTTTCTTCTCTTCTTGTTCTCTTTTTTCTTTGGCAATACGCTCGGCTTCGGCTTTAGCTTTGGCTTCGGCCTCTGCTTTTGCCTTAGCTTCAGCTTCTTTTTGTTTTTTTATAGCTATAGATTCTGCAGTTTCTTGAGTCATAACTTCTTCTTTAGCTTCTGAAGAAGTTGATGGTGTGGTTTCTGAAACAGTTTCTTGAGGTGGTTGCTCGACTACTTCAGGTTCAGATTTTACAGGTTTTTTGGGCTGTACTTGTCCTGAGCCAAAGTCTGTAGTCCCAAAATTAACAGCTACGCCATACTCTACTGGCGGATCCATATAAGGCGGACCAACGACAAATAGCAACAGCAGTAAAATTACCGTAATTAATACCGTAATTTTTGCTGAGTTTCTTTCGTGCTTGGTCTCGAGGTACTTCATGTTAATTAGGTTTTACAGCTAGTATAACCTTAAATTTATTTCTATTTGCAATATCCATAACCTTAACTACATTATCTACAGGCACCGATTTTTCGGCTCTTAAAACAATGGTAGGTTGCGAATCTCCAGAAAGCGCATTAATAAGTTCGTTTTCAAGAACACTAACGCCTACTCTTCTTTGGTCGATATAATATGTTAAATCTTTCTTGATACTAACAGCTACCGATTTTTTATTTTCGGTTTTTCCACTGGCTTTTGGTAATAAAATGTCTATTGCATTGGTTGTTACCAAAGTAGATGCTAGCATAAAAAAGATAAGCAACAGGAATACAATGTCGGTCATAGACGACATATTAAATTCGGGGGTTACTTTATTTCTTCCTCTTAAATTCATTTAGATAGGCTCGTTTAAGTGATCTAAAAACTCTAGGGAATTAGCTTCCATTTGGTATACCACTTTATCGGTTTTAACCACTAAATGGTTGTAAGCGATATAACCAACTATACCCACTATTAAACCAGCTACTGTGGTTGTCATTGCTGTATATAAACCATCTGCTAGAAGTTTAATATCAATTTGTCCTCCTGAATTTGCAATTTCAAATATGGATAATATCATTCCAATAACTGTACCAAGAAAACCAATCATAGGAGCTGCACCAGAAATAGTTGCTAGAATACTTACATTCTTTTCTAGGTTGTAGACTTCTAATCTACCTGCATTTTCAATGGCTGTATTAATATCTTCTAAAGGTTTACCAATACGTGTAATTCCTTTATTAATTAGTCTTGAAACTGGCGAGTTTACTTGAGCACACAACATTTGAGCCGAATCTATTTTACCATTACTAACATGATCTTTAATCTGATTCATAAAATTGGCATCTATTTTTGAAGCTGCTTTTATGGCAAATAAACGCTCGAAATAAATATAACAAGCGCCTACTAATAAAATAAATAACAACCCTATAATAATTTGACCTGCTGTTCCACCACTACCAATCAATTCGATTATAGATAACGTTTTTTCGACAGACTCTTCGCCTTCTGGTAATAGCTCGGCACCTTCTTGAGCTTCTTGAATTATTGTATATATCATAAATTAATGAATCTTATAAAACTATTATAACTGATTTTTTGTTAAAAAATTGTTCTTGTAAACATAAATGCGACAGCGCCTACTAAAAACCCTACTAATGCCAACCAAGCAATTTTTTTCAGGTACCAGAAGAAATCAATCTTTTCCATACCCATAGCCACAACACCAGCAGCAGAACCAATAATTAACATACTTCCTCCTGTTCCTGCTGAATAGGCTATAAAGTGCCACAATTCGTTATCGGTAGGTACAGAGAACATTCCTAAACTAGCCGCTACCAATGGTACATTATCAATTACAGCCGATCCTACACCTAATAAAAGCACAACTAAATCAGAAACACCTTCATGGTGTAATTCGGTTCCTAACATCGGCATATTTTCTTGTAATGATTCTGCAAAACCAAATAAGATTCCTAAAGATTCTAAGGCAGCAACGGCCATTAAAATTCCTAAGAAAAATAAAATACTTGGCATTTCAATTTTTGATAATGAATGATGCACAGGACTATGATGCCCTTGGTGATCTGCATCTCCTGTAGTATCAAAAGACATGGCAAACTTAGTATTACTATAAATTTCGGCAAAAATGGCAACTACACCTAAAGCCAACATCATTCCTACATAAGGAGGTAAATGTGTAACGGTTTTAAATATAGGAACCGAAACAATGCCGCCTAATCCTAAATACAACATTGTAGAACTAAACTTGTTTTTAGGTTTATCATTACTGTCGTCTTGACCTTCCAATTCTCCTCTAAATGCTGGTAAAAAAGAGGCAATAAATACAGGAACCAACATACATAACAACGATGGAATAAATAGATATACAAACAAGTGTCCTGTTGTTACTTTATTACCTATCCACAACATAGTGGTTGTTACATCGCCTATTGGAGACCAAGCTCCACCTGCATTAGCGGCTATTACGATTAACCCAGCATACCAAATACGAACATTTCTATCGTTTATTAGTTTTTGAAGTATGGAAATTAATACAATTGTTGCTGTTAAGTTATCGATGATAGCCGATAGAAAGAAAGCCAGAAAAGCAAAAATCCATAAGATTCGCTTTTTACTTTTTGTTTTTACATAATTTTTAATTGTTGAGAAGCCATCAAAATAATCGATAATTTCAACTATAGTCATAGCGCCTAAAAGGAATACTAGAATTTCGGCTGTTTTGCCCAAATGGTGCAACAGCGTTTCTTCCATAAGATGCATTTTTTCTTCATGCGCTAATAAACCAAAGTTATCTAATAAAGCATGCTTTCCAGAATCAAACCATTGGGTAAAGTGATCTAATCCTAATGCTATTAGAGCCCAACAAATAGCCATCATAACCAAAGCTGGGATAAGTTTATCAATTTTTAAATTGTGTTCTAGTGTAATGGCTAAATAACCAACGACGAATACACTAATAATGATTGCTTCCATAATTATTTTTTAAACAAGTTGGCTTAAGGCTATTTCAAAAGCCGTATTACTAATTCCGGTTTTAGATTTATTTTTTTCGTGTACTTTTCTTAGTGCTGCTTCTATAGTTTGCGAGGTGTCTTTAAAAATAGCTTCATCTGTCATTTGTACTCTTCGTTCCATAAAGTAAGCAAAAACTCTGGCCATACCACAATTAGAAATAAAGTCTGGAATTAAACTGACTTTATTATCGGTATGCTCCATAATAGGTCCAAAAAAGATTTCCTTATCAGCAAAAGGTACGTTAGCGCCACATGAAATCACTTCTAAACCTGTGCTAATCATTTCATCTATTTGCGCTTTTGTTATTAATCTTGAAGCTGCACATGGTGCAAAAATTTCGGTTTCGAGAGACCAAATTTTCTCTTTCATGTCTTCGAAAGGAATTAAGTTATCTGCTTGCAGTTTATTTCCTTTTTTAGATAAGAAGAGTTCTGTTATTTCTTCAAAGGTAAAGCCGTCTTTATTTATTAAGCCACCAGAAATATCTATAATACCTACTATTTTAGCGCCCATTTGACTTAAATAAAACGCTGCTGCAGAGCCAACATTACCAAAACCTTGAACAATGGCACGTTTACCTTCTACTGTTCCACCATAAATGCTGTAATATTGTTTTACAGCTTCGGCCACACCATAACCGGTAATCATATCGGCCACAGTATATTTTCTAGCCACACAAGGTGAGAAATTAGGATTTTCTAAAACTTTAATTACACCTTGTCTTAACTGCCCAATTCTATTAATTTTATCAGCATCGGTTGGTTTAAAATGCCCACTAAAAACGCCCTCTTGAGGATGCCAAACACCACTTTCTTCGGTAATTGGAATGACTTCATGGATTTCATCAACATTTAAATCGCCTCCTGTACCATAGTAACTTTTTAATAAAGGTGAAACCGCTTTATACCAACGCTCTAAAACACCTTTTTTTCTAGGATCGTTTGGATCAAAATTAATTCCTGATTTTGCGCCACCAATTGGCGGACCAGAAACGGTGAATTTTATCTCCATTGTTTTAGCAAGAGATAACACTTCATTCATATCTAAACCTTGTCGCATTCTAGTACCTCCACCAGCGGCACCACCTCGTAACGAGTTGATAACAGTCCAGCCTTCGGCCTCTGTTTCAGGGTCTTTCCAGTTAAAAATTATTTCGGGTTCTTTCGCTTCGTACTTTTGAAGTAAGTCTTTCATTTAGGTTAGTTATTCTAGTTAACAAATATATAAAACTCTACACCTTAAATATTAAATTTTCAATAAATTTAAGGTTTAAAAATTGTTCCTGAACTATGATTATATTTCGCGCCTGTAACACTTGATAGGCAATTAATTTCATTACGTAATTTTAAGACACCTAACAAACCAAAAACAATAGCTTCTTTAAAATCTACTATTACATTTTTTGGAATAACGATCTCTTGTGATGTCATCGATTTTAATCGTTCTATTAAATATGTATTATATGCACCTCCTCCAGTAATTAAAACCTTTGCACATTTTTTATGGTTTACCGCCATAGCAATTTGAACAGCAACATGCTCACACACGGTAGAAAGCACATCTTTAACTTGTAGGTTGTATGATTCTACAATAGGAATAAAAATGGCTTTCACCCATTCTAACCCTAAAGATTTAGGCGAACTTTTTTTATAGAATTCCAAATTATTAAGTTCTTCAAGCAATGTTTTATTTACTGTTCCAGAGGAAGCTATTTTTCCTTGATTATCATAAGCAAAACCTAATTGATCAACATAATAATTTAGTACTATGTTAACTGGGCAGATATCGTAAGCAATTCTCTCATTATTTATTTTGGTTGAAATATTAGCAAAACCTCCTAAGTTTACGCAAAAATCAAAATCGTTAAATAATAGCTTATCTCCAACAGGCACTAGCGGCGCTCCTTCCCCACCTAAAGACACATCCTGAACTCTAAAGTCACAAACTACAACTTGGTTTAATTTTTCAGCTAATAGCTTCTTATTACCTATTTGATATGTAAATCCATTGTGAGGTTGATGTAAAGCTGTATGACCATGAGAACATACAGCATCTATATACTTTAGTTTATACTTATTGATAAACTCATCAATAATTTCAGCTAAATAAACAGTATAATCACAATCAACTTGTTGTAAGTCTTTTTCGGAGAGCTCAGTTAGATTTTTAAGTCTTTGCACCCAGCTTTTAGTATACGAAACAGTCTCTTTATCAAGGCAATTAAAAGACCAAATTCCATCATTCACCTTAAAATTCACGTAAACTAAATCTACGCCATCTAAAGATGTCCCAGACATAACACCTATTACATTATAATCTTCCTTTAACATATTCGGTAAAAATAGAAATCCTTATTGAAAAAATCACATTAAAAAGCTATCTTTGACAACATTTTTTATCAAATTAATAATTCACTATACATAGGCTTATGGATTTTAGCTTAACAGAAGAACATATGATGATTCGCGACGCTGCTCGCGATTTTGCAAAAACCGAACTTTTACCAGGCGTTTTAGAACGTGATGAAAAACAAGAATTCCCACAAGAGTTAGTAAAAAAAATGGGGGAACTTGGTTTTATGGGAATCATGGTAGACCCAAAATATGGCGGTAGCGGTATGGATGCTACGTCTTACGTTTTAATTATGGAGGAACTTTCTAAAATCGATGCTTCGGCTTCGGTTATTGTTTCTGTAAATAACTCTTTAGTATGCTACGGTCTGGAAGCCTTTGGTACAGAAGAACAAAAACAAAAATACTTAACAAAATTAGCTACTGGTGAGTTTGTAGGTGCTTTTTGCCTTAGCGAACCTGAAGCTGGTAGCGATGCTACATCACAAAGAACAACCGCCGAAGATAAAGGCGACCATTACATTATAAACGGTACAAAAAACTGGATTACTAGTGGTGGACGTGCCGATGTTTATCTGGTAATTGCACAAACAGATAAAGACAAAGGGCACAGAGGAATTAACGCTTTTATTGTTGAAAAAGGCACGGAAGGTTTTGATGTTGGCCCAAAAGAAGACAAGCTAGGTATTCGCGGTAGCGACACGCATACATTACAATTTAACAATGTAAAAGTACCTAAAGAAAACCGCATTGGTGAAGACGGCTTTGGATTTAAATTTGCCATGAAAACACTTTCTGGTGGACGCATTGGAATTGCTTCTCAAGCACTAGGTATTGCTGCTGGCGCATACGAACTAGCATTAAAATACTCTAAAGAGAGACAAGCCTTTGGTACTGAAATATGTAATCATCAAGCTATTGCATTTAAATTAGCAGATATGGCTACCGAGATTGAAGCTGCTCGTCATTTAGTAATGAAAGCTGCCTGGGATAAAGACCAAGGTAATAATTACGACCAATCTAGTGCTATGGCTAAACTATATGCTAGTAAAGTTGCTATGGACACAACAGTAGAAGCTGTTCAAATTCATGGCGGTAATGGCTTTGTAAAAGAATACCATGTAGAACGCTTAATGCGTGATGCTAAAATCACTCAAATTTATGAAGGTACAAGTGAAATTCAAAAAATTGTTATTTCAAGAAATGTCTTAAAAGACTAAATAAACAACTTTTTATTACATAAAAAAGACGGCCTTATGCCGTCTTTTTTTATATGCTATATTAAACCCTTCTACCTATTCCCAAAAAAAGCTATATTTGTAGTATACATGAAGGTCATTAAATTATACACCCTTAATAATAGTCGCGTCTATTCTCGCGCATACGGCGTTAATAGATGTCAACCCCATCGGTTTGTACCTCCACCTCATTTATAGTTTTACTCCAACTCAAAACTATAACTAACCTACGCTTTGTGTTAGGCTAAACAAGCTTTTAACCTTAAATAACCTGTATTTTGAAAAATCTCTTGTGGTTTATTTTTACTATTCCATTTATTGGCACAGCACAAGACACCCCTGAAATAAAATTTGGTGGCGCGTTACGATTTAATTACATCTACTCGTCTTGGAAGCCCGAGCAAAAAAAACAAGGTGGTGATTTTATGTACGATATGTTTCGTGTTAATGCTAAAGCAGCATACAAAGGCATTAAATTGAATGCCGAATACCGATTATATTCTGATGCGTTTGGTGGCGGTGTTTTAAAACAAGGATGGCTTAGCTACAGTTTCAATGCCAGAAACCACATACAAGTTGGTTTAACCCAGGTTCCTTTTGGTATTCAACAATACAATTCTCATAACTGGTTTTTCAACATTGGTTATTATGTTGGCCTAGAAGACGATCATGATATTGGCGTTAAGTTTATTCACGAAAAGGAAGAAGGTTTCAACTACCAAATAGCTTTTTTTAAAAATGCCGAAGCTATCTCCTTTGGAGGAAATAGCGACACCTCTTTTAGCAGATATTCTTACGACGTATCATCTATGGATGTTGATGGAGATGGCGAACTAGATTATAGAAATAAAGAAATAAATCAGTTTAATTTTAAAGTAAACTACAAGCTAAACCGCAAAGATTTTAAACATCAAATGGGTGCGTACACCCAATATGGCGGTCTTTACAATTTAGACACCAAAGACATTGGAAACCATTATGGTTATGGTATATTTTACGAATTAGATTATAAAAAACTAAATATAAAATCTGAGCTTTTACATTATACAAAATCACCAAAAAACCCAGAGTATGAAAGTAAATCGGTTTTTGCTATGGCTGCTTATGGCACACCTTATTTAGTGGCTTCAAAAGCAAATATGGCAACGCTAGCTATCGCTTACACAATACCTGTAAATTGGAAACCTATTGAAAGTTTTCAGTTTTACAACGATTTTGGGTATATTAATAAAATTACTAAAGGGTTTACAGATAGTTACATGAATGTCACTGGAGTTGGTGTTTCTGCAGGACACCTTTATACTTATTTTGATTTTGCTGCCGGGAAAAACAATTCTTGGTTAGGCGGAAACTTTATTGACGATTTTGCTCAAGGAAATCCAGATGCAAAATGGGAAGCCAGATTTAATATAAATATTGGATATTACTTTTAAACAACGTCTATTATGGCAAAAAAAATTATTAGAAGCGACGAAAAGAAATCTATATTCGGTCTTGAAATTAATGGCCCTGTATTCTTTTCTTCTGCTATCATTATTATTATTACAATAGTCTTAACATTAGTATTTAAAGACACCGCTAAAGAACATTTCGACAACATACAAAGTGCTGTCGCTAATAAAGGTGGGTGGTTTTTTATCCTCATGGTTAATGTCTTTTTATTTTTTATGGTCTATCTAGCTTTTAGCAAATATGGCAGACTAAGAATTGGTGGGCAACATGCTAAACCAGAATTTAAAACTATGTCGTGGTTTGCTATGCTTTTTAGTGCTGGAATGGGAATTGGCCTTTTGTTCTGGAGTATTTCAGAACCTATTACACATTTTTCTTCACCCCCAATAACAACCGAAGGTGGCGCCGTAGCAGCACAAGAAGCTATGAATTTCACATTCCTCCACTGGGGCTTTCACGCCTGGGGTGTTTATGCTTTAGTAGGACTTGCATTAGCATATTTCACTTATTCTAGAGGACTGCCTTTAACTATAAGGTCTGTATTCTATCCTTTTTTAGGCGATAAAGTATATGGTGTTATAGGAGATATTATTGATATTTTTGCTGTTTTAGCAACCATTTTTGGGTTGGCCACTTCCCTTGGATTAGGTGTAAAACAAATAGCTGGAGGTTTAGACCACGTATTTAACATACCCGGCGGACTAACAACACAAATATCTTTAATAGCAGGTGTTACAGCAATAGCCACAATCTCTGTTGTACTAGGCGTAGATAAAGGTGTTAAGTTTTTAAGCGAATGGAATATGCGTATTGCCGTGCTACTATTATTATTAGTTGTTGTTTTAGGACCAACCATATATATATTTCAGTCTTTTGTACAGAATACCGGAAGCTATTTTTATAACTTTTTAGAAATAGCGACTTGGACCGAAAGCTACAACAATACCGGGTGGCAAAATAGTTGGACCGTTTTTTACTGGGGCTGGTGGATTGCATGGTCTCCTTTTGTTGGTATTTTTATAGCGCGTATATCCAAAGGACGTACAGTTAGGGAGTTTATTTTAGGCGTATTAATTATTCCTGCTTTGGTGACTTTTTTCTGGATTAACGCCTTTGGAAGTACAGCCGTACAAGAAGCGCTTTTGGGCAACCTAACTATTGTAGAAGCTGTTAAAGACGATGTAGCAACCGCTATGTTTGTCTTTTTAGAAGATTTTCCTTTAGCTACAGTATTAAACATTGTTGCCATTATATTAGTCGCTGGTTTTTTTATCACCTCTTCAGATTCAGGATCGTTAGTGGTTGATAGTATTACCTCTGGAGGCAAAATTGATGCTCCAGTTGCACAGCGTGTATTTTGGGCAGTAACAGAAGGTACCGTCGCAGCTGTATTACTTGTTGGTGGCGGACTTAAAGCACTTCAAACAGCTGTAATAGTTACTGGACTCCCTTTTGCATTAATTTTACTCGTCATGTGCTATTCGTTACTAAAAGGCCTTAAAGAAGACCTTTTTAAACTTAAAAAACGTGAACAGCAAAAGGAAATTGATAACTACAAAGACATTGTCTCCGGTATTGTTAAAAAAAGACAGATTAAAGAACCTAAAAAATAATTTATGGCAACTACAATTAACAACATACTTGTCGCTTTAGATTTATCTGATATAGATGAAACTTTAATTAGATATGCATCCTATTTATCTCATGTTTTAAAAGCAAAAAAAGTCTATTTTGTTCACAACATAAAAAAGTATGAAATCTCAGAATTATTTGAAAATCAACTAGAAGACCTGAACCTAGAAGAAATGATAGGTGACGAATTGAACGAAACTATAGAAAACCTTTTTGAGAGCAAATCAGACTGGGAAGTACTAATCTCTAACGATCCCTATTCAGAATCATTAATAAGCTACATCGTTAATAAATACAGTATACAACTAACTATAGTTGGTAACAAAAATAGAGTTAAAGGTACTGGTGTTGTAAGTGGAAAATTATTGCGTATGCTAAAATGCCATCTACTTACTATTCCAAAAGACTCAAAGCCAACCATTAATAATCTTTGTATTGGTACCGACTTTTCTAACGCGTCAAGAAAAAGCTTTATTATGGCTAGGCAACTTAAAGAGGCCACAAACTGCATTGTAAAAGCTGTCCATATATACAATGTACCTCTACAATTTTCTCCTTATTTACCCAAACAAAACTTAATTCCAACCATTGAGAAACATATTGAGGAAAAATCTAAAAAATTCATTAAACGACTTAAAGACGACGCTAAAGATGTTGCTTTTGAAATTATTCCAGGACGCAGCTCTAGTATAGATGAAAACCTTCACGAACAATGTAAAAAAGAAGATTTTGATATGCTCATGGTTTCAGATAAAGGCGGAAATACATTCTCTTCGTTATTAGTCGGTAATGTCACCGAAGAACTTTTTAATGAAGACTTAGAACTTCCGCTTTGGGTATGTAAATAAAGGTTTAAACTAAAAACACCCCAGACTAAAAGTTTGGGGTGTTTTTTTATATAATTCTATAATTTTTTAAGGCTACATATTTCTTCTGTATTGCCCACCTACCTCAAATAACGCTGTTGTAATCTGACCAAGCGAACATACCTTTGTAGCTTCCATAAGCTCTTCAAACATATTCTCATTATGTAATGCTGCCTGTTGCACTTTGTTTAAAGTCGCCTCAATTTTATCTTCATAGGTTTTATGAAGGTTTTCCAACGTACTTATCTGGTTTTGTTTTTCTTCTTCAGTTGCTCGAATGACCTCTTTTGGTTGAATAGTTGGCGAGCCTTTACTGCTTAAAAACGTATTCACTCCAATAATTGGGAAGTCACCATTATGCTTTAAAGTTTCATAATACAAACTTTCTTCCTGAATTTTACTTCGCTGATACATTGTTTCCATAGCACCCAAAACACCTCCACGTTCGGTTATTCTATCAAACTCTGTCAATACTGCCTCTTCAACTAAATCGGTTAATTCTTCAATAATAAATGCCCCTTGAATTGGGTTTTCATTTTTAGCCAACCCTAATTCTTTATTGATAATCAACTGAATGGCCATTGCACGACGCACACTTTCTTCGGTTGGTGTTGTAATGGCTTCATCATAGGCATTAGTATGTAACGAGTTACAGTTATCGTAAATCGCATACAATGCTTGAAGTGTTGTTCTAATATCATTAAAATCAATTTCTTGCGCGTGTAAACTACGCCCGGACGTTTGAATATGATATTTCAACATTTGCGCTCTCGCATTGGCACCATATTTATGTTTTAAGGCTTTAGCCCAAATTCTACGAGCCACACGACCAATAACTGCATATTCAGGATCGATACCATTACTAAAGAAGAACGATAAGTTTGGCCCAAATTTATTGATGTCCATACCTCGCGAGAGATAATACTCTACATAAGTAAATCCGTTGGCTAAGGTAAATGCCAATTGTGTAATTGGGTTAGCACCAGCTTCAGCAATATGATATCCAGAAATAGATACTGAGTAAAAATTACGTACTTGATTTTCTATAAAATATTCCTGCACATCACCCATTAAACGCAAGGCAAATTCCGTAGAAAAAATACAGGTATTTTGCGCTTGATCTTCTTTTAAAATATCGGCTTGTACCGTACCACGAACTTGCGCAATGGTTTTGGCTTTAATTTCTTCATAAACTTCACTTGGTAACACTTGATCACCGGTAACTCCTAGTAACATCAATCCTAATCCATCATTCCCTTCTGGCAGTTCGCCGTGATATTTTGGGCGTTCTTTTCCTTTATATATATCAGCAATCTTCGTTTCTACTTCGGCTTCCAAACCGTGTTCCTTAATATACAATTCACACTGTTGATCAATAGCGGCATTCATAAAAAAGCCTAATAACATTGGAGCTGGACCATTAATAGTCATACTTACCGACGTCATCGCATCGGCTAAGTTGAATCCTGAATACAATTTTTTAGCATCGTCCAAACAACATATACTCACCCCTGCATTTCCGATTTTTCCGTAAATATCAGGTCTATGATCTGGGTCGTTTCCATAAAGCGTTACACTATCAAAAGCTGTTGACAAACGCTTTGCTGGCATTCCTAAACTCACATAATGAAAACGACGGTTGGTACGTTCTGGTCCACCTTCGCCAGCAAACATTCGTGTTGGGTCTTCACCTGTACGCTTAAACGGATACAATCCTGATGTATAAGGAAACTCTCCCGGTACATTTTCTTGCAATACCCAACGCAACACATCTCCCCAAGCTTGATATTTTGGCAAGGCTACTTTTGGTATTTGCGTATGTGATAAGGACTCGGTATGGGTTTCAATTTTAATTTCTTTGTCGCGAACCTTAAACGAATAAATAGGGTCTTTATATCTATTGACTTTATTGTCCCATCCTGTAATAACTTCCCAATTATAAGGGTCAAGATTCATTTTAACACGGTCGAATTCTTTTAGTAATAAGTTTAAGAAATCCTTAGTACTATCGTCCTGATTATCATTCAGAATAGCTTCTTGATTTAAACCATTTTTATCAAGAATAGACTGTTCTTTATCTTCTATAATTTCTGCTACTGAACAAATGGTTTTGTAAACACCATATAATTTTTGAGCTACGACAACCTGTTCGTCAGCAGTTTTGTCATAAGCACGATTATTTTCTGAAATTTCAGATAGATAACGTGTTCTTGAAGGCGGAATAACAAAAATCTTCTCGCTCATTTCTTTCGAAATCTCGAAAGTCGATTGCAAATCAGCTTCGGTCTTATCCACAATCTTATCCATAATCGCCTTGTAAAGCGTATTCATTCCTGGATCGTTAAATTGCGAAGCAATGGTTCCAAATACAGGTAAATCCTCTTGCTTAACATCCCATAATTGATGGTTACGCATATACTGTTTTTTCACGTCACGCAAGGCGTCTTGAGCGCCACGTTTATCGAATTTGTTTATCGCTACCAAATCGGCAAAATCCAACATATCAATTTTTTCCAATTGCGTGGCCGCTCCAAATTCTGGTGTCATCACATATAATGACACATCGCTATGCTCTAAGATTTCGGTATCACTTTGGCCAATACCCGAAGTTTCTAAAATAATGATGTCATATTCAGCTGCTTTTAAGACTTCAACAGCTTCATTGACATATTTTGACAACGCTAGATTGGACTGACGTGTAGCCAAACTACGCATATAAACACGTGGCGAGTTAATGGCATTCATACGAATACGGTCTCCCAATAATGCACCACCCGTTTTGCGTTTTGAAGGATCCACAGAAACAATACCGATGGTTTTTTCTGGAAAGTCGATTAAAAATCGTCGCACCAATTCGTCTACCAAACTAGATTTACCAGCACCACCAGTTCCTGTAATTCCTAATACCGGCGTTTTTGATGTTTTATTTTTGTTATGGATAACATCTAATGCCTCTTTAGCTATTTCTGGAAAATTTTCAGCAGAAGAAATAACACGCGCTATGTTTTTAGGGTTTTGCTCAGAAAGTGTGTTAACCTCTCCATTTAATTGATCGCCAATGGCAAAATCAGATTGTTTTACCAAATCGTTAATCATCCCTTGAAGCCCCATTTCACGGCCATCGTCTGGCGAATAAATACGTGTTACACCATAATCCATAAGTTCTTTAATTTCTTCAGGAAGAATAACGCCGCCGCCGCCGCCAAAAATCTTGATATGGCTAGCGCCTTTTTCCTTCAGTAAATCATACATATATTTAAAGTACTCGTTGTGACCTCCTTGATAGGAGGTCATTGCTATGGCATTGGCATCTTCTTGTATGGCTGTATTAACCACTTCTTCAACACTACGATCGTGCCCTAGATGAATAACTTCCACGCCTGTAGATTGAATAATACGACGCATGATATTTATAGCCGCATCGTGCCCATCAAATAGCGAAGCTGCTGTTACAATTCTTACTTTATGCTTAGGTTTATAAGGTGCAATTTGTTCCATTGATAAAAAATGTGTTTTTAAGGAGCACAAATTTACGGATTATTCAATAAAAACAGCGAATTGCTTTTTATATTCTAAATCGACTTCCAACTATTATTCCTAAATATTGAAGTAATAGTAACATTGTAATAACCTACCCACCATATTTAAGTCCTATTTTTAAATATTAAAAACACTTAAAAACTTGTATTTTTCACATTTTTTTAACATATTTATTAATAAATACACATCACAATACAAAAAAATAACATCAATATTTCTTTTCGAACTAACTAAGTGACTAACACAAGAATACTGTGTCTAAACTAATAGACAAAAAAAAAGAAGTTTAATTTTATTTATTAACCAAATTAATTTTAACACATGAGAAATCTATTATTTTTAACTCTATCACTCTTCATTTCTGGTAGCATATTTGCTCAAGGATTACCTGATAATCCAGATCCAGGAAAATGCTATGTAAAATGTATTACAAAAGACGAGTTTAAAGAAGTAACTGAAACTATTGAGGTTTATCCAGCCTATAATAAATTAGAAGTTGTTCCCGCAACCTACAAAACTGTTGAAGAGCGCGTTTTAGTAAAAGAAGCAACAAAAAAGTTTGTATATGTTCCCGCTACATATGAAACTGTTGAAGTATCGTATGTGAAAAAAGCTGGCAGAACTGATCTTACTGTAGTTCCAGCATCTTTTGGAAAAGACTCTAGAACGTTTGAGGTTTATCCAAAAACCTCTGGTTGGGAATACAAAATTCTTGAAGATTGCCCATCCGTAAACAAAGAAGATTGTGTTGCTGCTTGTTTTGTAGAATATCCAGCACAGTATAGAGATGTCCCTTTTACAACATTAACTAAAGACGCAAATACAGAAGACGTCCCTGTTGCAGAACAAACAACAACTTATAAAAAGCAAGTAATTAAAACACCTGCTAGAGTTGACGAAATTGAAATTCCTGCAGAATACGCAACCATTACAAAACGTGTTGTTGACCAACCAGCCACCACAACAAGCGTTACTATTCCTGCTAAATCTGAAACAGTTACAAGAACAGTTCTTGATAAAAAAGGTGGCATTACAACTTGGGAAGAGGTTGATTGCGAATTATTAACTCCTACTGTACTTCCTATTTTCTACGAACTAGGTAGCGCCAGATTAACACCTGCTTCTAAGAAAGTAATCGACGAAACATTGGTGCCAATATTAACAGATTCTAATGTAAACATTGAAATCATGGCACATACAGATTCTAGAGGAAACGATAGTTTTAACATGTCTCTTTCTCAACAACGTGCTAACGCTGTTGTTAATTACTTAGTTGGAAAAGGCTTTTCAAGAAGCAGAATGACGGCTAAAGGTTTTGGAGAAACTAGATTAACAAATCGTTGTTCTAATGGGGTAGATTGTTCTGAAGCTGAACACCGCAAAAACCGTAGAACAGAATTTAGAGTTATCAATAATAACTAAACATAAGTACTATTAATTTATTCAAAAAAGGCACCTATTTATTTAGGTGCTTTTTTTATATGGTAAGTTGTTATTTCATCGTTTTTCTTCTCAATGTTAATCCCATAAACATCCAAAAGGTTTTGCTCCATTAAACTATAGTACTTGTAATGAATTTGCCAATCGTGTAAAGAAGTATTAAAATCTTTAATGTTGATATATTTTATTGGCAAATCTAATACCAAAGACAAACGAAATTTCACATCATCTAAATAAACATCATTAGCTTGAATTTCTGTATCGCCAATTAAAAAACTTTCAGCATCTTCCCCCCAATCTATTTGATGCGTATTCCAAAGTTGAGCATTCTTAAAATCCATAACCAAACATTCCTTTTCTTTAGTTAACGTCTCCGCAACTAAACCTAATTCTTCAAGAACTTCATCAAAAGCATGTTCTAGCACTGAAGTATGTACATAAATCTGATACGAAGCATTATCGTCTTTGCTTAAATACAATTGCGAAGCATGCGTTTTTAACAAATAACTTAAAACCTCCTGTAAATTACCTTCTAACTTAACGTAACTATCTTCTTTAGAAACCTCGAGCGATAGATTATCTACAGTATTTAACCTCTTAATCTCGATAGGTTTTGTTGGTTTGTAATCTTGAATAGATGACTCGGAGAGATTATTATTCTTTACAATAAAAACATCATCCACATTACCTCTAATATTGGAACGCCTTAAAAATCGCTGCAAATCATTAGGCTTAAAATCTGTAGGACTACCTTCCCAAAGTTTATTTCCATAAGCATTAATTAACACACCATAAGGCAAAAACTGTACACCAAATTTTTTCATAGTTTGACTATTAAAATCTGAAAAAACTGCTAATTCTGAAGGATGTTTTTTTAAATGCTTTTCAATTATCGCAGAATTTTCTTCAGATAAAGACACCACATAAAAATCATTTGAAAATTGTTTTTGTAATACGGTTAAATACTCGTTAGCATAAACGCATGGACCGCACCAAGTAGCCCAGAAATCTATAAAGTAAAGCTTATTTTCACTAGACTGAGCTATTTTAGAGTCTTGTATTTTTTGAGATATTTCAACTTGCGAAAATCCAACAGAAAAAACCAAAACGGCTATTACGCTAAAATAAATCGATTTTATATTCATATTTACAAAGTAACAAGACTATTAAAGCAATTATTGTGCTAAAATATGATTTTACATCTATTTTTTACCAAAAACAACATCTGCAATTAAATTAGAGTCCGTTATTTTTAAAATAAAAAACTATCTTTATCCTCTCAAAAAAAAACAAATTATGTACCGTAAAGTCCTTGCCATTTTCTTAATGATTTCTTTTTTTAATTGTGCCGAACTACAAGAAGTTGTAGAGCAATTACCCGACACAACTACTGTAGGTTTAAGTAACGACGATATTGCCTCTGGATTAAGAGAAGCTTTAGACAAAGGTATTGACGAACAAGTTACTAAGCTTACTCAAAAAGATGGGTTCTACAAAAACGAATTAGTAAAAATTATACTACCTGAAGAATTAAAGAAAGTTGAAAAAGGCCTACGAGACATTGGTTTAGACAATTTAGCAGACGAAGGTATAAAAGCCCTAAATCGTGCTGCTGAAGATGCCGTAAAAGAGGCCACACCTATTTTTGTTAATGCTGTAAAAGACATCACTTTTACAGATGCAAAAAACATTTTACTTGGTAACGACGATGCTGCTACACAATATTTAACCTCCAAAACACAAACAGAACTTTACAGTAAGTTCCACCCTGTTATCAACAACTCCTTTTCTAAAGTTGGTGCCGACCAAATTTGGACCAACTTAATAAATAAGTACAACAGTATTCCTTTTACCAATAATGTAAATCCTGATTTAACAGATTATGTTACTAGTGAAGCCTTAAATGGCGTGTATAAAATGATTGCTGTTGAAGAGCTTGAAATAAGAAACAAAGTATCTTCACGCACAACAGATTTGCTAAGGAAAGTATTTGCTTTACAAGATTAACAACATCTTGTTTATAGCATTTATTCTTTACTTAAAAAACTTAACTCATTAATTATCAGATTATAAAATATTTAATCTACCTTAATCTAAACCTAATATTTACATAACATTGGAGTGCGGATTAAATCTGATATTTGCACTGTATTTCAAACAAAGGAATATCTACTTCATTCTGAAAAATTTGGATTAGTACAAGTTAGTTAGTTGAAAAATCGGTTCTATAAGAGCCGATTTTTTTTATTTTACACGAAAATATAACTTGCTGTATTTCAAAAAATTAAATATATTTATAGAACAACTTCTTCAACTATGAAAAAACTAGCCAAAATAAAAAGCAAGCAAAGTAAACTTCAACAGCAATACAAACAGCTAATTGAACAAGCTTATAATTTAAGACAAACCGATTCAGCCGAAAGCGATTTTACAGAATATAAAGCCATAAAACTCTTAAATAAGCTAAATAAACTTAAATATTTAGATAGGGAGTTTATTAAAAAACCCGCTTTATAGTTTTTTATAATAATTTTAACCTTTAGATTACATCTAACCCATTAATTATTACGTAATTAAGAATACACATTAAAAACAAATAATTACGTATGAGAAAACAATTTTGCAAAGTAGGAAAAACAACACCCAATCCTACCAAAAACAAGACCACTAAAGACACTAAGACTTTTTCTGAAAATTTCCCAGAAACAGCTTACGCCATTTCAAGAACAGTAAGCTTTAACGATAACTGTATAGCTAAGCCTATTCTCTAGAAAAGGCTATGTTAAATTATTGTAAGTCGTTTTTATGCAAACACTTAAAATAAGGAAATGCTTTTTTAAGTCTAGAACCATACCAAGAAAACATTTCGCCATCTACTAACACTACTTTAGTATTTGGAAATTGTTTTTCTAAGGTTTCTTTATGCTCTTTTTTAAACGGATAAGGTTCGCTCGAGAGCATGATAACATCAGCCGCCTTTAACTTTTCATTGTTTAAACAAATCTCTGGATAACGCGATGAAGAAACAAATACATTTTTAAAGTTATTTTGTTCCAGTAAATAGTTTATAAATGTATGGTTACCTGCAACCATCCACGGCGAACTCCAAATAAAATAACCCACCTTAAGAACCGGCTTATCCACTATAAAATTTTGAAATGATTTTTGCTCGTTAGAAATTGAAGTCACCAATGCCGCTGCTTCTTTTTTAACATCAAATATGCTTCCATACATTTTAATCAGCGCTAAGCAATCGGTAACAGTATAAATATCGCTAACATGAACTGGCGCTATTTGAGAACACTGTTCAACTATATCTTGTGTATTTTCTTCTTTATTGCAAAGAATTATATCGGGCTGTAACGCTTTTATTTTATCGAAATGCACTTGTTTTGTTCCGCCAACAATTAATGTATCCTCTCTTATCGTTTTAGGATGAACACAAAACTTAGTAACACCAACCAATTGTTTTTTTAAACCAAGATCGCACAATAGCTCTGTTAAACTTGGCACCAACGACACAATGCGTTTAGGCACATCTTGAAAAACAAGCGTTCTATGCAATTGGTCTTTAACTTGCATGGGTTAAAATGGCTTCCATTTGCTGTTGAAGTTCTTCAGCCTTTATTGCTGCAGCCTGGGCGAAATCCTGCTCTTTAGATGCATAAATAATCCCTCTAGAAGAATTAATTAACAACCCAACATTTTTGGTCATTCCATATTTACACACCTCTTTTAAACTTCCTCCTTGCGCACCAACTCCAGGCACCAATAAAAAGCTTTCAGGGACAATCTTTCTAATTTCCTTTAAGTATTCTGCTTTTGTAGCACCAACTACATACATTAAATTTTCGGCGTTATCCCAAGTTTTAGAGGTCTCGAGAACTTGTTTATATAATTCCTGGTTATTAACATTAAGCGTTTGAAAATCGAATGCGCCTTGATTTGAGGTTAGCGCCAAAAGAATAGCATGTTTGTCTTGAAAACTTAAAAAAGGCTCTACCGAATCTTTTCCCATATAAGGCGCCACAGTTACACTATCAAAACCTAAGTCTTCCAGAAATGCCTTAGCATACATTTTACTGGTATTACCTATATCGCCACGCTTGGCATCAGCAATAGTATACAGTTCTGGATAATTTTTATTTAAATAATGAATCGTTTTTTCTAATGATTTCCACCCTTTTAACCCATAAGCTTCGTAAAATGCTGTGTTTGGCTTATACGCTACTGCCAAATGGTGTGTGGCATCTATAATAGCTTTATTAAAAGCAAATATAGGATCTTCTTCGTTTAAAAGATAGTTTGGTATTTTATCTAAATCAACATCTAATCCAATACACAGAAAGGATTTTTTTGTTTTAATTTGGTGAGTAAGTTGTTGTGTTGTCATGTTATAAAAAAAGCCCCAAAATGAGGCTTATTAATTAAATAGTTTCGTCGCTAGCTTTTAACTTTTCGGTGTTTTCGGCTAACTGCAATTCATCTATAATTTTTTGAATATCGCCGTTTATAATATTTTGCAAATCATATAACGTTAAGTTTATTCTATGATCTGTTACACGACCTTGCGGATAGTTATATGTTCTAATTTTTGCACTTCTATCACCAGAGGTTACCATACTACCACGTTTAGCTGCTTCTTCCTCTTGCTTTTTAGCCAATTCTAAATCGTATAAACGAGAACGTAACACTTTAAAGGCTTTCTCTTTATTTTTATGTTGTGATTTTTGGTCTTGACATTGCGCTACCAAACCTGTTGGCTCATGCGTTAAACGCACAGCTGAGTAGGTTGTGTTAACCGATTGCCCTCCTGGACCAGAAGAACAGAAATAATCGATACGGACATCTTTAGGATCGATTTCAACATCAAACTCTTCGGCTTCTGGAAATACCATACAGGTTGCCGCACTTGTATGTACACGGCCTTGCGTTTCTGTTTGTGGCACACGTTGTACACGATGTACACCAGCTTCAAATTTTAATGTTCCGTATACGTCATCGCCTTCTACTTCAAATTGAATTTCTTTAAAGCCGCCATTGGTGCCTTCACTAAAATCTACGGTACTTACTTTCCATCCTTTACTTTCGCAGTATTTGGTATACATTCTGAATAAATCTCCCGCAAAAATACTTGCTTCGTCACCTCCTGTACCAGCACGCAGCTCTACAACAGCATTTTTAGAATCTTCTGGATCTTTCGGGATTAATAAGAAGCGAATTTCATCTTCTAGTGGCGGAATTTTTTCCTTGGCTTCTTCTAGCTGCATTTTAGCCATTTCAACCATTTCTTCATCACTGCCATCTTCAATAATTTCTTCGGCCTCCTGTATGCGATCTAATACCATTTTGTATTCTTCTCGCTTATCAACTAGAACTTTTAAATCTTTGTATTCTTTATTTAACTGAATGTAACGTTTTTGATCTGCGATAATATCTGGTTGGATAATTAAATCGCTAACCTCGTCAAAACGTTGCTTTACTATTTCTAACTTCTCTAACATCTACCTTTTTAAATTAGTTGAGCAAAAATACGATAATTTATGAATTGCTTGTAACCAAGTATAAGATTAAGACTTACAAACACCAAAATATTTTTCTAAAAAAACCGTTTACTCTTTCATGACACAACACTTAGGCGCCATATTAATATTTTATAGAAGCTTAATAACTTGGTCTTTTGGAGTAACTATTTTTATTACCGTAATATCTCCAGAAGTTACATCTATCGCTCTAATCAAGTTGCTTATGGTGCTATTTTTATGGTTTACAATTAAGGAAAAAGAAAACAACCTCAATCATAAGCTTATGATTTACAAAAGATTAGATATTTCTGAATTTAAGTTTTTTAGCTTTATTTATTTTTTAGACTTAATAGTGTCGCTACTATCCTTTGTACTAATTAAAGAATTCATTTAAGCAAAAAAAAAGAGCACTTTACAGCACTCTTTTTATAAAATTTACTTATCCACATTTGGATGAACCACAATCTTGACACGTTAAACACCCTTCTTGATAGATTAACTTATCAGAATTACAATTGGAGCATTTTCCTTTAGCTTTTGTACCATCTTCAACAAAGCGTTTTAAAGCGCGAACAACACCATTTTTCCAGGTATTAATAGAAGCGCTATCTAATTGCAAACTGTTAATTAAATCCACAACCTTATCTATTGGCATACCATGTCTTAACGTACTAGAAATTAGCTTTGCGTAATTCCAGTATTCAGGATTGAATTTATGAGACAAACCTTCGATAGTTGTTTTATAACCGCGCTTATTTTTATACTGAAAATCGTAACGAGATGTTCCGTCTTCATTTCTATTTTTAATAATTAATCCTTCTGTCACCCATCTTGGTATTAGAATACCATCTTCATCATCGGCTAAACCAGTAAAAATTTCATAAGGTTTACCATCAATTTTACCTATAAAAGCAATCCACTTTTCTTTATTATTCTGGAATCTAACCACATCGGCTTCTAATATTTGTGGGCGTTTTGTAGGAAAGTTTGTTAAGGATTCGGTGTCTTGTTCTTTATCATCATTAGAAATCAATACGCCAGAACGCGAACCATCTCGATACACTGTCACGCCTTTACAGCCCACTTCCCAAGCTTTTAAATATAAGTTTCCAACTAAATCTTCAGACACATCGTTAGGCAGATTAATCGTTACACTTATGGAATGATCTACCCATTTTTGAACAGCGCCTTGCATACTTACTTTACTTAACCAATCTACATCATTCGACGTAGCTTTATAATAGGGCGATTGCTTTACAATAGCATCTAATTCTTCCTGAGAACAATTATCATCAACTTTAATGTTATTGACTTCCATCCACTGTTTAAACCTATGGTGGAACACTACATATTCTTCCCAAGAATCGCCAACCTCATCTACGAAATCTACACGCACATTCTTATCATTAGGATTTACTTTTCGACGTCTTTTGTAAACAGGCAGAAAAACAGGCTCTATACCGGAACTTGTTTGTGTCATTAAACTTGTTGTTCCTGTTGGCGCAATAGTTAATAACGCTATATTACGTCTTCCATATTTTACCATGTCGTTATATAATTGCTCATCAGCTTCTTTTAAACGCTGAATAAACGGATTGTTCTTCTCACGCTCAATATCAAAAATTGAAAAAGCTCCTCGCTCTTTAGCTGTATAAACCGATGCCTTGTAAGCTGCAATAGCCATCGTTTTATGAACCTCAACAGAAAACGCATTTCCTTCTTTAGATCCATAACGAATTCCTAGCGCTGCTAACATATCGCCTTCTGCCGTGATACCAATTCCTGTTCGTCTTCCTTCTTCGGCTTTGGTTCTAATATTTACCCATAAATTACGCTCGGTTGCTTTTATTTCATCCGATTCTGGATCGGCGTCTATTTTTTTAATAATAGCATCTATCTTTTCCAGTTCTAAATCTATAATATCATCCATGATACGCTGTGCATAGGCAATATGCTCTTTAAATAATTCAAAATTGAAAGTCGCTTGATCTGTAAAAGGATTTTCTACATACGAAAAGAGATTTATTGCTAATAATCGACAAGAATCGTAAGGACACAAAGGAATTTCTCCACACGGATTGGTGGAAATTGTTTTATAACCTAAATCGGCATAACAATCTGGCACCGATTCTCTGGTTATGGTATCCCAAAATAGAATTCCAGGCTCAGCAGATTTCCAGGCATTATGAACAATTTTTTTCCATAACTTTTGAGCTTTTATGTCTTTTGAATACTTAGGATTATGGCTAAATATGGGATATTTTTGTATGTAATTAGTATCATCTTTTACTGCCTGCATAAAGCCATCATCTATTTTTACCGATACATTAGCCCCAGTAACCTTCCCCTGCTCCATTTTAGCATCTATAAAATCTTCGGCATCGGGATGATTTATAGACACCGATAACATTAAAGCACCTCGCCTACCATCTTGAGCAACTTCACGAGTTGAATTTGAATAACGCTCCATAAACGGTACAATTCCTGTTGATGTTAAGGCGGAATTTTTCACTTCGCTACCTCTAGGTCTGATATGTGATAAATCATGACCAACACCGCCTCGACGCTTCATTAGCTGTACTTGTTCCTGATCTATTTTCATAATGCCACCATAGGAGTCTGAAGCCCCTTCGTTACCTATAACAAAACAATTTGATAAGGATACAATTTGATAAGGATTACCTATGCCTGCCATAGGACTTCCTTGAGGGACGATATACTTAAAATTCTTAATAAGATTGAATACGTGATCTTCTGACATTGGGTTAGGATAACGCTTTTCTATTCGCGCAATTTCCTTAGCAATACGTTTATGCATATCGTCTGGTGTGCGTTCGTAAATATGTCCTTGAGAATCTTTTAAAGCATATTTATTTACCCAAACGCGTGCCGCTAGATCGTCTCCTTCAAAGTATTTTAAGGAAGCTTCGAAAGCTTGGTCTTGTGTATAGGTGGATTTTGGTTTTTCAACCGTATTGATACTCATAATGATTTTGTGATTTTTGCTGGATTAAAACTTGGTGTGAACATAGCAAAAATTACCAACTTAAAAAATAACAAAAGTCATGAAGTTATCAGGAAAAACCAACAACACCACTATAAATCAGCGCGTTAAAAATTTATCAACAATAAAAAGTTGACAATTTTTTAAAACTAACTAAAATGTATATTGTTTAATATGAATTTTAAAAATCGACTACAACACCTACACCAAGTAGCTGTTTCCATTGTACGGTTGCACCTTCTTCTTCGTACTCGCCTTCTACATCAGTTTCGACTAAAACTTTAGTGTCATCGTCATATCTTAAATGCGATCCTAATGTCGCTCTTACGAAGTCATTTACTTTAAAATCAAAGTTTACCTGCCAATCAACATCAATGTTACCAAAGTTGTTTAGGTAATCTGTGTAGAAGCTTACAAAATGTTTTACTGAAATATTTTCGAATAACTGAGCTTCATAGGCATTTGTAAGCAACACACCTATTTCTTTTCTTACTTTTTCTCCTTCACGAATTAAATTGCCTTCGCTATCATATTCTGCTGGCCGCACTCCAAATGAGCCTAAATTCGCCAACTCTTCATCTAAAACAAAGGTCGCTTTTAATGTTAACGGAGAAAAGTAACTAGAAAATTCATCAATATTTTTCCCGTACTCGACACCACCTCCCAAAAACAAGTATCCTGGTGCCATAAACCTTGAAATAGCCTTATTTTTATCGGGGTAATTATAACCATTAGTAAACTGCGATTTAAAATTAAATCGTGCAGAATAATACCAATTGGTTAGCGTATCTTTTCGATACCCTACAACAGAGCTAATATCTATAATATCATCTGTTTTACGCATTTTTTGTTCTTGCTGTTTATTTATTCCGTAGCGCGTGAGCAAATTAGTGTTCCAAAAAAAGTGTCTGAATTGATATTTTAGCTGACTTTGGAAACTTAACAACGCAGAAATAGAGTTACTACCACCAGCATTCCAGTTAACAAAAGCCACCTCACTTATATCTAAACCAGCTTTGTTAGTCTGCTCCCAAGTCCCTTTTGTTGGCAACTTTACATCGTCATTTACATAAAAAAATAAAGAATCTGGTTGAGCCATGCATAAATTAGACACAAACAGAACCACTAAACAAAACAAGACTCTCATTTTAAAAAGTATTATAAATTATTAATATTCGAACGTTCCAAACTCACTTTTAATAGTTAGTCTCTTCTCTGGAGAAGCTTCAACACGACCTATAATTTTAGCATCGACATTAAAACTTTTTGATATTGCAATAATATCATTCGCAATCTCTTTATTTACATACAACTCCATTCTATGACCACAATTAAACACCTGATACATTTCTTTCCAATCTGTTTTAGATTGCTCTTGAATTAGCTTAAACAACGGTGGAATACTAAACATATTATCTTTAACAATATGTAAATTATCTACAAAATGAAGAATCTTAGTTTGTGCGCCACCACTACAATGTACCATGCCATGCACATCCTTACTATCATAATGATCAAGGATTTTTTTAATTATGGGAGCATACGTTCTTGTTGGAGACAATACAAGCTTACCTGCATCTATTGGTGAATTCTCTACAGAATCGGTTAGTTTTACATTTCCAGAGTACACTAAATCTTCAGGAACCGAGCTATCAAAACTCTCAGGAAATTTTTCTGCTAAATACTCATGAAAAACATCGTGACGTGCCGATGTTAACCCATTACTTCCCATACCGCCATTGTACGATGTTTCGTATGTTGCCTGCCCAAACGATTCTAGCCCAACAATAACATCACCTGCTTGAATATTGGCATTATCGATAACTTGATCTCTTTTTACTCTTGCCGTTACCGTGGAATCTACGATAATTGTTCTAACCAAATCACCAACATCTGCAGTTTCGCCACCTGTGGAGTGAATGGTTACACCAAAGTTTTTTAATTCGGAAATAAGCTCTTCTGTGCCATTAATAATAGCCGAAATAACGTCTCCTGGAATAACATTTTTATTGCGTCCAATAGTTGACGATAACATAATATTATCTGTTGCTCCAACACACAATAAATCATCAATATTCATTATTAATGCATCTTGCGCAATACCTTTCCACACAGAAATATCTCCTGTTTCTTTCCAATACATGTAGGCTAAAGAACTTTTTGTTCCTGCACCATCGGCATGCATGACCAAACAATAATCCTCGTTATTTGTTAAGTAATCTGGTACAATTTTACAAAAGGCTTTAGGGAACAACCCTTTATCTATATTCTTGATAGCGTTATGTACATCTTCTTTTGAGGCAGAAACACCTCTTTGAGCATATCTTTTGCTTATTTCTTTACTCATAGGATGGGTTTGAAATGCAAAAGTAATAATTGTAATTTATTTATTGTCTATTATTGGGTTTGAATTAATTATTGTAGGCTGATTAGAATGTTTTACACGTTTTCTACCAAAATAGTAATTTACACCAAAGCCTAAACGCCAGTAAACATCGTTTGACTTTCCATATGCTAAACCATCCACTAAATCGGAAAAAACATGATTATAATCGGAAAATATTTTCAACCCAATATTATCAGAAAAAATATACTCCAAAGCTATACCGGCTTGTGCTTTAGGATCTGTTTGATTAAAATAGTTTGATGCATGAATTCCTCCTCCAACATATATATGTGGCGAAAATTTATCATAAGGCATTAACGTAGCCTCCAAATTAACATCAAAAGACATAAACCCTTCATTATAAATATTTTTTGCCGCGAGATTAAATTTATGGTAAGACACATTTACATTAACATATGGAATGATATAGCGCTTATATCCGGCTTTAAAATAAATTTCAAACATGGGATTAGAATAATCTCCATTAATAACCGAAGTTCCTAATCCACCTTCTAAAACATTATTCCCTCTATAAATAAAGAAGTTTTCTTTTTTGAAATAGCTAGAATTTGCTTCCTGAGAAAAAGCAGTAATAAAACTCCATCCAAAAACAATTAAGGTTAAGACTTTAAGATTTTTATTAATAGGCATTAAGATTAATATATTTTTTATTTAAAACTACAAAATCAAACTATTTAAACCTCAATATAATACACAAAAAAAACCTTAATAACTTTTACAAAATTGCAATAGCTAAAAAGGTTTCTGTTTTCTTTATCTATTTAGATTAAGGAGGTACTCGTTCTATTTACTTGGTACTTTCATGACGATATCTTGTTGCTTTGATTCTTTTTCATCATCTGACTGCGAAAAAATAAATGTAGCAATCATCAATAAAAGGACACTAATTAAGAGCCGTTTCATGTTTAATATAATATTGATTAATAGCAGTACTAAAATACTAAAAACCAGCCTTAGAAATATACATTTAACACTTTTTTCGTTAACATACGTCTATTACAAGATAAACGACACTTAAGCACACAAAACCTTAGGCTATTTTGTAAAAAGTAACTCTCTGTATTTGGTTAATGGCCACAACTCGTCATCAACCAAAAGCTCTAACTTATCGCAATGGTATCTAATGTCCGAGAAAAGTGGTTTCACCTTATGACAGTAAGCTTTTGCTTTCTTTTCAATATCTGTCATTTTATTTGCTTTTTTACGCTCGTCAATCATTTTGGTTATGGTTGAATTTATAACCTCTAGACGCTGAGAAATATCCTCGATTAAACTTAATTGTTCTTTTGCGAACTTCTTATAATTAGCTCCATATATTTCTTTTAACCCTTTAACATTGTCTATTAAAATATTTTGATAACGCACGGTAGTTGGAACAACATGATTTCTAGCTATATCACCTAAAACACGACCTTCAATTTGAATACGCAAAACATATTCTTCCATTTCTATTTCGTAACGTGCTTTGGACTCTACAGCATTCATAACCCCCATTTCCTCAAAGAGATTAATCACCTTGTCGCTAACCTTTACTTTTAGAGCTTCTGGAGTTGTTTTGTTATTACTCAACCCTCGTTTTTTGGCTTCTTTCTCCCAAGCTTCGCCATAGCCATTACCTTCAAACAGAATACTTTTAGAAGCTTTTATATACTCTCTTAAAACATTAAATACAGCTTCGTCTTTTTTAAGTTTTTTGGTGTCGATTAACTTATCAACTTCTACTTTAAAGTTTTTTAATTGTTTTGCCACAATAGTGTTTAATACGGTCATTGGATTAGCACAATTTGCCCAAGAACCAACTGCTCTAAACTCAAACTTATTTCCAGTAAATGCAAATGGCGACGTACGGTTTCTATCAGTATTATCTAGAAGTATTTCTGGAATCTTCCCAACAACATTTAACTTTAAATCGGTCTTTTCTTTAGGTGACAATTTTCCTGAGGTTACATTTTCCAATTCCTGTAAAACACCTGTTAACTGCTCACCTATAAATACTGATATAATAGCTGGTGGCGCTTCGTTTGCTCCCAGTCTATGATCATTACTTGCCGAAGCTATTGCTGCCCGCAACAATTCTTCATTATCGCAAACTGCTTTAATTGTATTGATAAAAAAGGTTAAAAATTGCAGGTTACTCATAGGTGTTTTTCCTGGGCTTAATAAATTTACACCAGTATCTGTACCTAAACTCCAATTGTTATGTTTTCCAGAACCATTAACACCTGCAAAAGGTTTCTCATGAAGTAAAACTTTAAAATTATGTCTCTCAGCCACACGATTCATAACATCCATCAATAACGAATTATGATCTACCGCTAAATTTGCCTCCTCATATATAGGCGCCAATTCAAACTGGTTTGGCGCTACTTCATTATGTCTCGTTTTAACAGGTATTCCTAATAAGATACACTCATTTTCAAAATCACGCATAAAAGCCATAGCGCGATTAGGAATAGTCCCAAAATAATGATCGTCTAACTGCTGCCCTTTTGCCGCCGCATGACCTAACAAAGTTCTACCTGTTAATGTTATATCTGGTCTTGACGCCGCCAAAGCGCTATCTATTAAAAAGTATTCTTGCTCCCAACCTAAAGAGGCGTTTACTTTTTTAACATTTTTATCAAAATATTTACATACAGCAACTGCCGCATTATCTACCGCTTGAAGCGCACGTAATAAAGGTGTTTTATAATCTAAAGCTTCACCTGTGTAAGCCACAAAAACAGTTGGAATACATAATGTAGTTCCATAAATAAAAGCAGGCGATGTTGGATCCCAGGCAGTATATCCTCGTGCCTCAAATGTATTTCTTATCCCTCCATTAGGAAAACTAGATGCATCTGGCTCTTGTTGCACTAATTGCCCTCCTCCAAATCGTTCTATCGCTCTACCATTCCCTATAGGCTCAAAAAATGCATCATGCTTTTCTGCTGTTGTTCCTGTTAATGGCTGAAACCAATGTGTGTAATGGGTTGCTCCTTTTAAAATTGCCCATTCTTTCATCCCTGTTGAAATATGGTCTGCAACATCTCTATCTATTTTAGCGCCATTCTCAATAGCAGACATAACACTTTCATATGCTTTTTTGGTTAAAAATTGACGCATAGCGGGCTCATTGAACACATTCTCTCCAAAAACTTCTGATCGTCTTGAAGGCTCCTCAACTTGAACAGGTGTTCTATTTAAGGATTCTTTAATAGCATGAAATCTAAGTG
This sequence comes from Mangrovimonas cancribranchiae, assembly GCF_037126245.1. Classification (NCBI taxonomy): domain Bacteria; kingdom Pseudomonadati; phylum Bacteroidota; class Flavobacteriia; order Flavobacteriales; family Flavobacteriaceae; genus Mangrovimonas; species Mangrovimonas cancribranchiae. Next base: position 639,143 of record NZ_CP136925.1, on the reverse strand, counting down.
TAGACATTTTAAATTGATTTTTATGTTGATAAAAACAAAATTACTACGGTCTATAAAAAGAGTAAAGTAAAACTGTCTCATATTATTAACAATCCTGAAGCTTTTTTAAACATTTTACCACAAAAAACCAAAAACACCCCATAAAAAACAGGGTAAATTTCAAAAATCCTTTTTTTTAAATAAAAATAACCCTAAAAAAAACAAGGTTTAAAATTGATAACATATATTTGCACCATAATTAAAAAACTAATAACGTAATGGCAAAATCTAAACTTGAGTACATTTGGCTTGATGGCTACTACCCAACTCAAAACATGAGAAGTAAAACTAAAATTGAAGAAAACTTTAGTGGCAAACTTGAAGACTGCCCTATTTGGTCTTTTGATGGCAGTTCTACAAAACAAGCAGAAGGAAATTCTTCTGATTGTCTTTTAAAACCTGTTGCTATTTTTCCTGACCCTGCTAGAAAAAATGGTTACTTAGTAATGACAGAAGTATTAAATGCTGATGGCACACCTCACGAATCAAATGCAAGAGCTACAATTAATGATGACAACAACGATTTTTGGTTTGGCTTTGAACAAGAATACTTCATTATGGACACACACACACAATTACCTTTAGGCTTTCCTATAGGTGGATATCCTGGACCTCAAGGTATGTATTACTGCTCTGTTGGTGGAAGAAATACGCACGGTAGAGATTTTGTTGAAGAACATGCAGATTTATGTATTGAGGCTGGTTTAAACTTTGAAGGCATCAATCAAGAAGTTGCTTCAGGACAATGGGAGTTTCAACTTTTTGCTAAAGGAGCAAAAAAGGCGGGCGATGAAATTTGGATTGCACGATACTTACTAGATCGATTAACCGAAAAATATGGTTATTATATTGAATACCATCCAAAACCTGTAAAAGGAGATTGGAACGGGTCTGGTATGCATGCCAACTTCTCTAACTCTATCTTAAGAGAATGTGGTGACAAAGAGACTTACATGAAAATTTGTGAAGCCTTTAGACCTGTAACTAAAGAACATATTGCTGTTTATGGAGAGTTTAACGACGAGCGTTTAACTGGAGATCACGAAACGGCATCTATAGATGACTTTAGCTATGGCATTTCAGATAGAGGTGCCTCTATAAGAATTCCTATTATCACAGTTGAAAAAGGCTGGAAAGGCTGGCTGGAAGACAGAAGACCAGCATCTAACGGCGACCCATACAAAATCGCAGGACGAATTGTTGAGACTGTTAAATCTGCAGACGTATAAAAAACATCTGTTTTTGTTTATAATAAAAAGACTTGCTTTTTTTTGGGCAGGTCTTTTTTATTTATAACACAGACAACATTATAAACACTAGATAAGCACCGAAAATTAAAAACCCTTTTAATCGGCCAATCTCAAACCGTTTAGGAATAAAAACTAAAGGAATTAATATAGCTGCAAAGCCAATCATCCAGAAAATGTTTGTCGATAAAATTTCTGGCGTATTAGGATTTACCTGAATTGGCTTAATAATAGCTGTTATCCCTAAAACTGAAGCAATATTAAATATGTTAGACCCTATTAAATTTCCAAGAGAAATAGCTTTTTCCTTTTTTAGAGCAGCAATTACCGAAGCCGCCAACTCTGGAACACTTGTACCAATAGCTATTACAGTAACCGAAATAGCATACTCACTAATACCAACCGATGTAGCTAAATCTTTTGCACCACTTACTAACCATTCACTACCAAAATACAAGGACGCTGCACCAATTAATAACCAGACGACAATTTTAAAATTAGATGTTTTTTGAAGTGCATCATCTACATCTTCAACTTCAACATGATTACTTTTTCTGGAATCCCTAATAAGCACAATTAAAAAAACAATTAAAGCCACCATAAAAATGACACCTTCAATCCTACTTAAAAGTTTATCCTGACTTAAAAAAACATAAAGCAACAAGGACAAAATCATCATCATTGGCCAGTTCAGGCGGTAAAAATCACGATCGACAAGCAACGGCGAAATTATAGCTGTAATCCCTAACACCAAACCTATATTAGCTATGTTGGAACCAATAACATTGCCAAGAGAAATATCGGACGATCCATCTAAAGCAGCTTGTACACTCACCAACAATTCTGGGGCAGATGTAGCAAACGACACCACTGTCATTCCTATTACCAGCTTTGAAAGTTTCAACTTAAATGACAATGCCACAGAAGACCTCACCAAAAATTCTCCACCAACAACTAAAAGCATAAGTCCTAACAAAACCCAAACTACACTCATAAATTACACTTAAAAACGTTAATTAGTTCTACGTTTAATTAAAAACGCGAAGATAGTATTAAGTTTTGTTTTAATACAAAAACTAAAAATTTCGTTAAAAAACTATATTCATAGTTGTATAACTACAAAAATAGTTATAGGTTTGTGTAAGCACAATAAAGTTCAATTATGCAAAAGTTAACAAACAAGGAAGAAGAAATTATGCATATTTTATGGAAGCTTGAAAAAGCTTTTGTTAAAGATGTACTCGCAGAAATACAAGAAGACAAACCACATTACAACACGCTATCTACTATTATTAGAAACCTAGAAGATAAAGGTTATGTATCCTACCATGCTTATGGAAAAACTCACCAATACTACCCTATTATTACTAAAGAAGCCTACAAAAAAAGGTTTATGAATACTGCTATTGCGAACTACTTTAACAACTCGTATAAAAATGTTGTTTCTTTTTTTGCTAAAGAAGAGAAAATAAGCATTGAAGAGCTTAAAGAAATTATAGAGCTAATTGAAAACAAAAAATAACCATGGAATATTTATTAAAATCATCAGCCATAATCGTCTTATTTTATTTGTGCTATAAAATATTCCTTCAGCAAGAGACTTTTTTTGAAAGCAATCGTTGGTTCTTATTAACAGGATTAATATTCGCAGTGATTACTCCTTTTATATCTATTCCTATTTATATTGAATATACACCCATTGACACATCCAATTTTTTAATCACAAATACAGCTACACCACAAACAGCAGAGAAAGGCATTTCACTTATTAACATTTTAACTTGGGTATACTTTACTGGTTTGGCCACATTAGGCATAAAACTCATATTGGAATTCAAGGCACTGTTTACTGTTTTAACAAAAACAGATAAAAACATAAAGGGCAACTACACTTATATTACAACTTCTGCAAACATCCCTCCTTTTTCATTTTTTAGATGGATTGCCTACAACCCTACACAGTTTAACAAAACCGAGCTTAAACATATAATTAACCACGAAAAAGTACATGCTAAACAATTACATTCTATAGATGTTATAATAGCTCAAATAGCAACGGTGCTTTTATGGTGGAATCCATTTATCTGGCTATACAAGAAAGAAATTAAGCAAAACCTAGAGTTTATTGCCGATAAAAAAGCGCAAGACAGTTCTAATTGCGAAAAAAGCTATCAAATGCTTTTGGTAAAAACAAGCACAACAAACAATCATCAATTGGTCATGACCAATAATTTTTATAATTCATTAATCAAAAAACGAATCGTTATGTTACACAAATCAAAGTCAAGTAAATTAAAAGCTTGGAAATACACCTTAATACTTCCAGCGTTAGCTCTCTTTTTAATGAGCTTTAACACTAAAAAAGTTTACATAAAAAAAGACGCTAATTTAAAATCGCACGTCATTAGTTCAGCCACAACAAATAGCGAGCTAAATAATATAGAAGAACAACTAAGTTCAAAAAATATAAGCATAAAGTTTTCAGACATTGCAAGAAACCAAAACAACCTTATTGAACGCATATCACTACAGACAAAACGTAAAGACGAAAGCACCTTTACAAAAAACATTACTATAAGTAAAAAAAGTCCAAAAAATGCTATTGCAACATTTTCGGTAGCGTTAAACGCAAGTAAGACCAATGTTATTGTTACCACAGAAAAACCCAATGAAAGCACGATAGCTATTGGTAACGGAACAACATCAGAATTTAAAGAAAACAAAAAACCTGAATCTCATGGAAAAAACCCTATTTACGAGATTAATGGAAAAACCTATAAAAAGGAAAACTTAAACAACACCTCCTTAAAAACAAAAGGCTCAATCACACAGTTAAGTAAAAAAGAAAGCATAGCTAAATACGGTGAAATAGGAAAAGAAGGTGCCATTGTATTTAATGGCAAAACTACAACAGACATTGAAGCTCATATAATTACCAAAGATTTTACCGAGGCAGATTTTAACACCTTAAAAGCAACACTTGAAAAAAACGGTCTTAAAGCAAAATTTAAAGGCATTAAAAGAAATTCTAAAGGTGAAATTATCGCTATAAAAATTGATATAAAATCAGATAACGCCAATGCCAATTACAGCATAAGTAATAACACGCCAATACAACCCATTCAAATTAAATACAACACCAATGGGGATAACATTTCTATTGGAAATGCCAATTTAGTAGAGAAAATTGTTGTAAACAAAAACGGCAATAATATAAAATTCAATACCAAAGACGATGATAAAAAAGTCTTCATTGTTAAAACCGATGATGACAAAAACATTAAAAAGAAAATCATTGTAAAAAAAGCCGACGACATTATATTCACCAACAAAGAGAAGAAAATTATTGAATTAAAAAGCAATGACAAAAATGATGATGAACAGGAAGTTGAAATCATAGAAATTATCGAAGAAGACTCTCCAAATACAGATGAAGAAAAAGAAATCATCATTATAAAAGAAGACAAATCAAACTAAGGATAGTGAAGAAGATGAAATGATTTGGGCCTTCGAAAGTGATTCTCCTAACAAAAACATTCAAATAATTGGAGACACTAAAAAACCACTTTACATTATAGACAACAAAGAAGCTACTCCAGAAGAAGTAGAAAAAATAGCACCTAAAAAAATTCTATCCATGACAGTTCTTAAAGGAGAAAAAGCTACTAAAAGCTATGGTGAAAAGGGAAAAAACGGCGTTATTATAATTACCACAAAATAAAACTAGACCACCAAAACCATCAAATAACCAGTCCGAAAAAGGCTGGTTATTTTTGTTTGCAACACTATTGTCCATTAAATTACTTTATACTATTTTAGTTGTATGACAGAATTGGATATAGAAAAAGAAAATGCAGCCATTGCCAAAGCTTACCGCGAACTCCTTAAAGTAAGCTACCGCACCTTATCAGATGACGATAAAAAATTCATTAGAAAAGCGTTTGATGTCGCTTTAGATGCTCATAAAGAACAACGTCGTAAATCTGGAGAAGCCTATATTTTTCATCCTATAGCAGTGGCTAAAATTGTCGCCCAAGAAATCGGTTTAGACGCCACATCAATAGCTGCAGCCTTATTACATGATGTTGTTGAAGATAACGAAGACTACTCACTCGCTGATATTGAACGTCTTTTTGGTGAAACAGTTGCGCGTATAGTAGATGGATTAACAAAAATCTCTTCCTTAAAAAAATCGGGAGACATCTCTCTACAAGCCGAAAACTTTAGGAAAATGCTCCTAACATTAAATGACGATGTAAGAGTAATCATTATAAAAATAGCCGACCGCTTGCATAACATGCAAACCATGGACTCCATGCGCGCAGACAAGCAAGTAAAAATAGCCTCCGAAACCCTATATATTTACGCACCTCTAGCTCATAGGATTGGACTATACAACATAAAAACCGAACTTGAAGATTTAGGCTTAAAATATACCGAACCCGAGGTTTACAACGACATCCTTACCAAAATGAAAGAAAGTAAGGAAGAACAAGATGCCTACATTGAAACATTTAGTAACGCTATTAAAGAGGCTTTAGACAAAGAAAACCTTAACTACGAAATAAAAGGAAGACCCAAATCCATCTTTTCCATCAGGCGAAAAATGTTAAATCAAGGTGTAAGCTTCGATGAGGTTTATGATAAATTTGCCGTAAGAATTATTTACAAAAGCGATGTAAAAAATGAAAAATTCCTAGCTTGGAAAATTTATTCTATTGTAACAGACCACTTTAGACCCAACCCTACGCGCCTAAGAGACTGGATTTCCTCACCAAAATCTACTGGTTACGAAGCGCTTCACATTACAGTAGTTGGCCCTAAGAGTCGTTGGGTAGAAGTGCAAATTCGTAGCGAACGCATGAACGAAATTGCCGAAAAAGGCTATGCAGCTCACTACAAGTATAAAGAAGGTAGCGATAACGACGATAACTTAGACATGTGGATTTCTAGACTTCAAGATGCCTTAGAAAATCCCGAAACCAATGCTGTAGATTTTGTAGAGCAATTTAAACTCAACCTATATTCAAAAGAAATATTTGTTTTCACACCAAAAGGCGACTTAAAATCGTTACCCAAAGGCGCTACACCTTTAGACTTTGCCTTTAGCATACACACAGAAGTCGGTATGAAAACTCGTGGTGCAAAAGTAAATGGTAAATTAGTACCGCTAAGTCATACTCTAAAAAGTGGCGACCGCGTAGAAATTTTAACTTCAGAATCGATAAAACCTAACACCAACTGGTTAGATTATGCGACTACAGGAAGAGCTAGAAGCAAAATAAAATCACTTTTAAAAGCAGAGAAAAAAGAAATCGCCGAAGAAGGCAAAGAAATTTTAAGACGTAAATTAAAACAACTTAAAATAACGCTTAACGAAAAAACCGTTAACGAACTTGTTAACCACTTTAAACTTAAAACAAGCTTAGATTTATTTTACCGTGTTGGCATAGGTAAAATAGACAATAGTAAACTTAAGGAATATGCTTCCTCTCGAAGTAATGCACTTGTTAGCTATATAAAAAATAAAATTGTTCGTAAGCCTAGCGTCTCAAAAGATGACATAGAAAAAGATGAAATTACAACAAAATACGACCAATTAGTTTTTGGCAAAGACGAACAAAAACTAGACTACAAACTAGCATCTTGCTGCAACCCTATTCCTGGCGATCCCGTTTTTGGCTTTTTAACAATAAACGACGGCTTAAAAGTGCATAAAAAAAACTGTCCAAACGCATTAAGTCTTCAATCCAACTACGCTTATCGAATTATGACAGCTAAATGGGTAGACTCATCGCAACAAGAGTTTGCTACACAAATTAAACTTTCTGGAATAGACAATATGGGCTTAGTTAACAAAATTACCGAAGTTATTTCGTCCAACATGCACGTAAACATGAAAAGTATTAGCTTTGAAAGTGAAGATGGTATTTTCTCTGGGAAAATAAATGTTGTAGTTAAGAATAGTGCTATGCTCAATAAAGTTATCGATAATCTGAAAAAAATTAATGGTATCGATAAAGTATCAAGAGTTTAAAAATAAGTGTAACTTTGCAAGCATATTATGAGTGTAAAAACCGATACAAAAAACCAAGAAATTGTAAAGAATGTGTTTACAGCCTATCTAGAAGAGAACGGGCATCGTAAAACACCAGAGCGCTATGCTATTCTTCAAGAAATTTATGATAGCGAAGAACACTTCGATATAGAATCGTTGTACATTACAATGAAAAATAAAAAATATCGTGTTAGTCGCGCGACACTTTACAACACTATTGAACTTCTTTTAGAATGTGGCTTGGTACGTAAACACCAATTTGGTCAAAACCAAGCGCATTACGAAAAATCCTATTTCGACAAACAACACGATCATGTTATTTTAACCGATACAGGCGAAGTGATTGAATTTTGCGATCCACGCATTCAATCTATTAAAAAAACTATAGAAGAAGTTTTCGATATCGAAATAAAAAATCACTCACTCTACTTTTACGGAAACCGAAAAAAAACAACATAACTTTATACTATAATGGCGGTAGATTTACTACTTGGATTACAATGGGGAGACGAAGGCAAAGGTAAAATTGTCGATGTTCTTACCTCCAAATACAATATTATTGCCCGTTTTCAAGGCGGCCCAAATGCAGGACACACATTAGTTTTTAATGGAAAGAAGCATGTACTTCATACCATCCCATCAGGGATTTTTCATGAAGATGCTATTAATTTAGTTGGAAACGGTGTTGTAATAGATCCTGTTATCTTTAAAAAAGAGTTAGACAAGTTAAGTGAGCAAGGTGTAGACTACAAAAAAAACCTACTTATCTCTAGAAAAGCACACGTTATTCTACCAACGCATAGACTTTTAGATGCGGCTAGCGAAACCTCTAAAGGAAAAGCTAAAATTGGCTCTACCCTTAAAGGAATTGGCCCAACTTACATGGATAAAACCGGTAGAAACGGTATTCGTGTTGGCGACTTAGAAATAAGTGACTGGAAAGAAAAATACCGCGCTTTAGCCAATAAGCACGAAGCCATGATAGATTTCTACAACGTAGACATTCAATACGATTTAGACGAGCTTGAAGCAGAGTTTTTTGAAGGTGTAGAACAACTAAAAACGTTGCAGTTTATTGACTCCGAAGAATATGTTTTTCAAGCACAAAAAGCAGAAAAAAGTATCCTTGCAGAAGGAGCTCAAGGATCTCTACTAGATATCGACTTTGGAACCTATCCATTTGTAACCTCATCAAACACAACAGCTGCTGGCGCTTGTACTGGTTTAGGTATTGCTCCTAATAAAATCGGCGATGTTTTTGGTATTTTTAAAGCTTATACCACACGTGTAGGCTCGGGACCTTTCCCTACCGAATTATTCGATGAAGACGGTGCTACCATGGCAAAAGTTGGTAACGAATTTGGCGCTACCACAGGACGCCCTAGACGTTGTGGCTGGTTAGATTTAGTCGCCTTAAAATATGCTTGCCAAGTAAATGGCGTTACACAGTTAATGATGATGAAAGCCGATGTATTATCAGGGTTCGAAACATTAAAAGTGTGTACAGCTTACAATTACAAAGGTGAAACCATTACACATTTACCTTACAATATTGAAGAAGAGAATGTATCGCCTATTTATTCTGAAATGGCAGGTTGGAAAGCCGATTTAACAAGTATGAGTGAAGCTTCACAATTACCAAAAGCCCTTAACGACTATATCGATTTTCTTGAAAAAGAACTTGAAATCCCTATTAAAATTGTATCTGTTGGCCCAGACAGAAAACAAACTATTTTTAGGTAAAACAAAGAATAATCATTTACACAAAAGCTCCACTAATTCTAGTGGAGCTTTTTTTATTTATATTAAAAAAATCATAACAACGAAACTCCAAACGTTTAAATCCTTATTTTTGAACCAAATTCAAGGTAATGAAAATAACCAAGCACTTGTTTTTTAGCCTACTCCTTATACTGTTAGTGTCTGGAATTAGTCATGCACAAGAACAAAAGCGTATTCAAATAAAATATTCTGGTTTTTTAGAGTTTAACGACAACGAAACACCAGGACTAAAAGTCATGACACGAGATGACAAACAACAAATTCATGTTATCCATGAAGGTGTAAACATGTGGTGCGATCAAGCCTTACTGTATAGCGACGACAACTTTATTGAAGCCTATGGCAACGTAAAAATGAAACAAGGCGACACCATAAATATGAATGCCAAATATGTGGAGTATAGTGGCCAAACTAAACTAGCTTTTGCTAGCGGCGATGTTGTTTTAACCGACCCAAATTCTAAACTCACCACAGACACCTTATATTTTGATAGAGTAAAACAGGAATCTTATTATAAAAGTGGCGGGAAAGTTGTGCGTGATTCCTCGGGTACGATAACCAGTAAAATTGGGCGTTATTATATGGATAATAGCAAATACCAGTTTGTTCAAGATGTGATTTTAGTTCATCCAGACTATAATATTAATACCAATCAACTAGATTTTTACTCCGAAACAGGACACGCTTATTTATATGGGCCTTCAACCATCACAACTTCAGATAGTAAAACCTATTGCGAAAGAGGTTTTTACGATACCGAAAGAAAACAAGGCTACGGTATTAAAAAAACCCGTATAGATTACGACAACCGTATTTTTGAAGGCGACAGCATGTACTTTGATAACACGCGAAGTTTTGCTTCTGCCACAAATAACATTAAGGTTACCGACACCACAAATAATAGTGTTATAAAAGGGCATTATGCTGAAGTTTATAAAAATAAAGACTCCGTTTTTATTACCAAAAGAGCATTAGCCATTACAGTACAAGAAAATGATTCGGTTTACATGCATGCCGACACACTCATGGTTACAGGAAAACCTGAAAGTAGAATAACAAGAGCTTTTAGAAATGTTAAACTATACAAAAGCGATTTAAGTGGTAAAGCCGACTCCATTCATGTAGACCACAAAAGTGGCTTAACACAACTTATCAACTTATCTAGATTAAGTTCGCAGGATGCCTTTGCTTCTAAACGAAGACCTATCTTATGGAATGAAGGCAACCAAATGACAGGTGATACTATTCACATAAAATCTAATCCAAAAACCGAAAAAATCGACTCCCTTTTTGTGTTTTACGACGCCTTTTTAATTAGCAAAGACACTGTTAGTGAAGATAATTATAATCAAATAAAAGGAAAAGAACTTATTGGGTTATTTAATGATGAGAACAAACTTAAACAAGTCGATTTAATTAAAAACGCTGAATCTATTTTCTTCTCTAGAAATGATAAACAAGAGCTTATAGGTATTGATAAAGCCAAAGCAGGAAGCATAAAGATTAAATTTAAAAATGCTGAAGTTGAACGCTATTATAGATATAATCAAATAGATGCTAAAATTTATCCAGAATCTGAGTTCCCTAAAAACGCTAGAAAACTTCGCGGATTTGTTTGGCGTGAAGACGAAAGACCTAAAAGTGTAGAAGATTTATTTAGCGACGACCCACCGTTAGAGCTTCCTACTATTCAAGGTCTAGAGCCTTACGTCCCTCAAGAAGAGTTTTTTGATGCCTCTATGCTTAAACGCATTAAAAAAGCTGAGGAAGCTGAAGAAAAAAAACAAAACAACCCTAATAACCTTAACAAACCTTTAAAAGCGTCTAGAAAACTTCCAAAAAACGTTTTAAAAAAAATAAATCCGGAAGAAAGCAAGAAAACAGATAAAGAAGAAAAATAACTAAGTTTTTTAAATAAAGTAGCTATAAATATTGATTTCAGATTTTTTAAAATACCAAGCGCAAACTTCTACGCATCCCTTAGCCATGGAAATTTCCCATGCCAAAGGATCTTATATTTACGACACCAATAACAAAGCTTATCTAGATTTTGTCGCAGGAGTTTCTGCTTGTACGCTTGGGCACGTTCACCCAAAAGTTGTAACGGCAATTAAAAAGCAAATTGACAACTATTTACATGTTATGGTTTATGGCGAATATGCCCAAGAACCAGCGGTTGCTTTATCAAAATTTTTAGCCAAACACCTCCCCAACTCTCTTAACAAAACCTATTTAACAAATTCGGGAACCGAAGCTGTTGAAGGTGCTATAAAATTGGCTAAACGTGTTACAGGAAGATACGAAGTTATTGCCGCAAAAAATGCTTATCATGGTAACACTATGGGAGCTATGAGCGTTATGGGAATTGAAGAACGCAAACAAGCTTTTAGGCCACTTATTCCGGGCACGAAGTTTATCAACTTTAATTGTGAAGACGATATTTTAAAAATTAATAAGAAAACTGCTTGTGTTATCCTTGAAACTATTCAAGGTGGCGCAGGGTTTATTGTTCCTAAAGATAACTTTTTAAAAAAAGTAAAAGAACAATGCAACAAGGTTGGCGCTTTATTAATTTTAGATGAAATACAACCAGGCATTGGAAGAACTGGAAAACTTTTTGGTTTTGAACACTACCAATGTATACCCGATATTTTAGTTATGGGTAAAGGTCTTGGCGGCGGTATGCCTATTGGTGCATTTACCGCTTCGAGTGAGCATATGGATTATTTAACTAGCAACCCAGAACTTGGTCATATTACAACATTTGGTGGGCATCCTGTTATTGCCGCCGCTGCTTTAGCCACACTTAAAGAAGTTACAAAAAGCAATTTAATATCTCAAACACTCATAAAAGAAACTATCTTCCGAGAACATTTAAAACACCCTTTAATAAAAGAAATTCGTGGAAAAGGCCTAATGCTTGCTGCCATAACACCCTCTAGCGAAATAACTAATCGGGTTATATTACGATGCAAAGAGCAAGGACTTATTTTGTTTTGGTTGCAATTTGAACCCAAAGCGATACGCATAACACCGCCACTCACCATAACTAAAGAGGAAATCGTACAAGGCTGCCAAATAATCACAAATGCTTTAAATGAACTAAACCCTTAATATTAGCCTAAATGCCATGTGTTTTTTAACGTAAAACAACAATTGTTGATTAATCTGTTGAAAACATTTCCCTCATTTAAATAAAACAAGGCAAATAGTACCCTACATTTATTCATGTAAATATATAACGTGTGCTTATGGAGTTAAATCCTAACGAAGACAACAATTTACCACTTACCAAATTCGAATCAATGTTAAAAACAAACCACGTGTTGTTTTTTGACTCTGGAGAATTCGAAAATATAGTCCACTACTACTTATCACAAGGAAAAGTAGCTTTAGCTAAAAAAGCCATTAAATTAGGACTAGAACAACACCCAACATCAACCAATCTAAAATTATTTAGAGTTGAAGTTTATATTTTTGAAAACAAATTAAATCTGGCCGATGAACTTCTAAATGAACTTCATGAACTAGAACCTTTAAACGAAGAAATATATATTCAAAAAGCGAGTATACTGTCTAAACTAGATAATCATTCTAAAGCTATAAAAGCTCTAAAAAAGGCCTTAGAATTAACCGATGATGTAGCCGATATTTATTCTTTAATTGGCATGGAACATCTTTTTCTAGACGAGTTTGAAGAGGCCAAATACTTTTTTATGAAATGCCTAGAAACAGACATTCATGATTATTCGGCCTTGTATAACATTATGTATTGTTTTGATTTTCTTGATCAACACAAAGAAGCCATCGAATATCTTACAACATATTTAGATAGTAACCCTTATTGTGAAGTTGCTTGGCATCAATTAGGAAAGCAATATTTCTCGATAAAAGATTATAAAAAAGCACTAACCGCTTTTGATTTCGCCATAATTTCTGATGATCGTTTTGTGGGTGCTTATTTAGAAAAAGGCAAAGTTTTAGAGAAACTTAAAAACTACAAAGAAGCCTTAGAATGCTATGTTTTAAGTTTAAATCTGGATGATCCAACATCATTTGCGCTTTTAAGAATTGGATTTTGTCATGAAAAATTAGGCGAAAAAGACTTGGCTGTTCAATATTATAAAAAAACTATTCATGAAGACCCTTTATTAGATAAAGGCTGGATAGCTATCACAAAATTTTACACCAAACAACAGAATTTCCAAAAGGCGCTTTATTACATAAATAAAGCTATTAATATTGATGGTGATAATGTAGTATACTGGAAACAGTATGCTAAAATTAATCATAGACTTAACTTTTTAGAAGAAGCAGAACGAGGCTATAAAAAAGCCTTAGAACTTGGCAATTACGAATTAGATACTTGGCTGTTAAGAGCCGATATACTTTTACGTTTAGGAGAATCTAACACAGCTATTCAAAGTCTTTTACAAGCCTCAGAATTTTATCCTGAAAATGCTGAAATTGAATATAGATTATCTGGTTTATACTATACCGCACATGAAAATGATAAAGGCCAATATCATTTAAAAAATGCTCTAGCACATAACCACGAATATGCTTTTATTCTAGAAGAACTTTTTCCTAAAGTTATTTCTAACCCACAAGTTAAAAACTTATTAAAAGCCACGTCTTAACTTACAACGTCTACTTAAAAATAGCTACCTTTGACGTTAGATTAAAACCTAACCATGGGAAGACGTTTTTCTGATTATCTTTTTATATCCTTAAAAGGTATCGCTATGGGAGCTGCCGATGCTGTTCCTGGTGTTTCTGGTGGCACCATTGCCCTTATAGCAGGAATTTATCAAGAATTAATTACCACCATTAGCAATATTAAACCTAAACTCATTATCACCTTAAGAAATGAAGGATTTAATACATTTTGGAAAGAACTAAATGGCAACTTTTTACTAGCCTTGTTAACAGGCATTGTTATAAGCTTTGTCTCTTTCATGAAAATAGCCAAATATTTGATCGAGAACCATCCCATTTTTATTTGGTCGTTCTTTTTTGGGCTTATAATCGCAAGTATTTACTACGTAGGCAAACAAGTTAGTTCTTGGAGTCTTTCAACAGTCATTGCATTATTAGCAGGAACAGCATTTGCTTATTACATTTCTACGCTACCGTCTTTAGCAAGTAACAACAGTAGTTTTTTCCTATTCTTTGCAGGCGCTATAGCTATTTGTGCTATGATTTTACCTGGCATATCAGGCTCTTTTATACTGGTTGTTTTAGGTGCTTATAAAACACTTAGCGACGCTGTGCATGATTGGGATTTTAAACGATTGGCGCTTTTTATTTTAGGCGCTGTGGTTGGTCTGCTAAGTTTCAGCAAAATTTTAAAATGGCTGTTTAAACATTATTACAACTTAACAATGGCGCTTCTAACCGGCTTTATTTTAGGATCGTTAAACAAAATATGGCCTTGGAAAATTACAGAAACTGTTATGGAAAAAGCGACAGGCACGATAATCCCCTTAAGTGATTTAACCCCTTTAAATACCTTAAGCTTATTTCAGCAGCAAATACATAATTTTGAAACCTATAAAGTAGCTACCGAAAGGAGTGTTTTACCAACCACATTTTCAAATATGAATGGTAATATTGATGCGCATACAACTACAGCTATTGTATTAATGATTCTGGGTTTTGTTACTATCTTAGCTCTTGAAAAAATAGGCTCTAAAAAATAACTTGCATGCAAAGTACACGAACATTTCGAGATAAAATATTCCTAATCTTTAAAGGGTTAGGTATGGGAGCCGCTAATAAAGTGCCTGGTGTTTCTGGTGGTGTTGTGGCTTTTGTTGCTGGTTTTTATGAAGAGTTTATTTACTCGCTTCAAAAAATAAACGGAAAAGCTTTTAAACTTTTAATCAATGGAAGATTTAAGGTTTGTTTTCAATATATCAATGGTCGTTTTTTAGCCTTGTTATTTACAGGTATGATGATAAGTTATTTTAGTGTTTCAAAAATACTAGATTATCTTATAGAACACTATCAACTCTACGTCTGGAGTGTGTTTTTTGGTATGATTATCGGCTCTATATATTACATTAGTAAAGATTTTAAAGCATGGAATGTTAAAACATATTCCGCACTTATAATAGGAACCATTTTAGGCATAAGTATCAGTTTTTTAGATCCTGCAAAAGAAAACGACAACCTTTGGTTTGTGTTATTTTGTGGCATAATTAGTGTTTCCGGAATGACACTCCCTGGGTTTTCCGGCTCATTTATTCTTATCCTTTTAGGAAATTATGTGTTGCTATTAGTAGATTCTGTAAATGCGCTTTACGATAGTATTTCCGATTTAATTCAAGGTAATTGGGCATTCTTAAAAGATCCCGAACGTGTTAAAATGCTCAAGGTTTTAGGTGTTTTTACTGCTGGCTCTGTAATTGGGTTAGTAACTTTTTCCCATATTTTAAATTACATTTTAAAACATTACAAAAATATTACGACAGCATCTATAATTGGGTTTATCGTAGGTTCTTTAGGCGTGGTTTGGCCTTGGAAAAAAACAATTTATAAAATGAATAATGATAGTTTCATTTTAGATTCTGCAGGCAAAAAAATTATCGAAAACTACCAACGTTATATCCCCGAACTCTCTACGGAAACCTTTACCGCTATTGGTTTTGCTTTTTTTGGAATTCTTATTGTCTTGGCTTTAGAAATTTATGGACAAAAAACTAGAAAAATCAATGGATAAATTTGGACTTATAGGAAAGAATATTGCTTACTCATTTTCTAAAGCTTACTTTAAAAAAAAGTTTGAAAAACAAGCCATCCATGCTTCTTATGAAAATTTCGATATTGATAACATTGAAAAATTCCCGCATATTATAACCAAAACTCAAGGACTTAAAGGCTTAAATGTTACCATTCCATATAAAGAAGCTATCATTCCTTTTTTAGATAAACTTGACAAAAAAGCAAAAAAAATTGGAGCTGTAAACACTATAAAAATTACTTCAAAAGGAAACTTAAAAGGCTATAACACCGATTATTATGGTTTTAAAAAATCTTTAAAACCGCTTTTAAAACCACATCATAAAAGAGCGTTGATTTTAGGAACTGGTGGTGCCAGCAAAGCTATAGAACAGGCATTAAAAAAACTTGATATAGATTACATGTTTGTATCAAGAACCCCTTCAAATAAAGGCGTCTTTACATACAATGCTTTAACCAAAGAACTGGTTAGCGATTACCAAATTATTATAAACTGCACACCTTTAGGCACATTCCCAAATGTAGAAGACTGCCCTAAAATACCATACAATGCCATTACAACAGGGCATATTTTATACGATTTAATTTATAACCCTGAAGAAACAACATTTCTAAAACTTGGACGTAAAAAAGGAGCTATTACAATAAATGGTCTAAAAATGCTGCAACTTCAAGCAGATAAAGCCTGGACAATTTGGAATAAATAAACTGTATTTTCTTTTACTAGAAAAATAAGGTTTTGTTTGTAATAAAGTTGTTACTATCTTTAACGCACAAGCGATTTTAAGAACCTTAACATTTTTCAGATGTCAACAGAGAAAGATAACCTGCCACAAGCAGACGGAGAAGAAAACAACAAAACAACTATTACACCAGAAAACGACGTAGAAACTACTGCCGAGACACCACAAGAAACCGAAGCTAATAATAAAGCTTCGAATGATGATGATAAAGCCATTTCAGAAATAGATGAGTCCAACGCCAAAGATGCAGAAGACGACGATTCTAACGAATCTATTGAAATGAAAGCGTATGAAAAAATGTCGTTAGAAGAATTGGTTGACGAATTAGAAAAGCTTGTTAAAAACGAAAAAATTCAAGCCATTAAGCAACACGTGTATGAAATTAGGAAAGAATTTAAATCTCATTTCAATGCTCTTGTTGAAGAAAAGAAAGAAGAATTTCTAGAAAATGGTGGCAACGAAATAGACTTCCATTATTCCAATCCACTACAAAAACGCTTCAACGAGGCGTATAGCATTTACAAAGAAAAGCGTAATTCGCACTACAATAATTTACAAAAAAACTTAAAAGAAAATTTAGCAGAACGCCTTTCAATTATAGAAGAAATAAAAGGGTTGTTAAATGTTGAAGAAAACATAAATACCACATACAAACACTTTAAAGACTTACAAGAACGCTGGCGAAATGCTGGTGCAATTCCTAGAGACAAATACAATAATACGTGGAATACGTACCATCATCATGTTGAGAATTTTTACGACTTCCTTCATCTAAATAGAGATTTACGCGATTTAGACTTTAAACATAATCTGGAGAAGAAAATAAAAATCATAGAACACGCCGAAGCTTTAGCACAAGAGGAAGACGTTAACCATGCCTTTAGAGAGTTACAAGTTTTGCACAAAATGTGGAAAGAAGAATTAGGTCCAGTTGCCAAAGAATATCGCGAAGAAATTTGGCAACGTTTTAAAAATGCCACCAAAACAATTCATGATAAAAGACAGATTTACTTTAATGAATTAGATAAGATCTACGAAAAGAACCTTGAGAAAAAACAGGACATAATAGATCAAATTAAAGCAATAAGCGATACCGGAGCAACATCGCACAATGGTTGGCAAAAAAGTATTAAAGAAGTTGAAGCCTTAAGAGAAGCTTTTTTTAATGCAGGAAAAGTACCTATAAAAGTTAACGAAGCCACATGGGCAAAATTTAAAGATGTTGTAAGAACGTTTAATAGAAAGAAAAACGCCTTCTATAAAAACCTTAAAAAGGAACAATATAAAAACCTTGAAAAGAAACGAGAGCTCGTTAAAATAGCCGAAGACAACAAGGATAGCGAGGACTTTGAAACCACGACGCCTTTAATGAAAAAGATACAAAGCGACTGGAAAAAAATAGGTCACGTTCCTAGAAAAGATAGCGATAAAATCTGGAAACAATTTAAAGCCGCTTGTAATCATTATTTTGACAAGTTTCACACTTCAAGAAATAAAGCTAGTGAAGAAGAGCTTGATAATTTCAATAAAAAATCGGAGTTACTACAGGAAATTAAAGGTTTAAAAGTAGCCGATAAAGAAACCGATTTACCTGTAATAAAAGACTATGTTGAAAAATGGAAAGCTTTAGGTAATGTTCCTAGAAATAAACGCAACATAGAAAAAGAGTTAAACAAAACTCTAGATGGTTTTTTTAAAACACTTGGCTTAAACCCATCTGAAGCAGAGCTTATTAAATTTGATAAAAAATTAGAAGTTCTAAACAACCATCAAGACTCTAGACACCTTGATAATGAAAGAGTGTTTATTTCTAAGAAAATTAAGGAAATTAAAGGCGAAATCACCCAATTAGAAAACAACCTCCAGTTTTTCACTAATGTTGATGATGACAACCCTCTGGTTAAAGATGTTCATAAAAACATTCAAAAACATAAAGATGAACTTAGTTTATGGAAAACAAAACTTCAGAAAATTAAGAAACTATACTAGTATAAAATAACCAAATCCTATTTGCGAGAGCAAATAGGATTTAGGTTCCTAACTAAACTAACTAAACAGTTATTTTTCCCAACTAAAATAACCTACTTATGTTATAAAATGACGTTTATTTTTTGAAGTAAATGTAGCTATTAATCACTGTGTTTTAAACGTCATTTATTATATATACGATTAAAGTTCTTTTTTGGATTACAGAGTTTAAAAAAAAATTACTTTTTTTTCGCTTCCTCCCAAAACACATTCATTTCATTCAAGGTCATGTCGCTTAAAGACTTGTTTATTTCCTTAGATTTAGTTTCTAAATACTGAAATCTGTTTGAAAACTTCTTATTAGTTCTTTCTAAAGCATTTTCGGGGTTTATACCTAAAAATCTAGCATAATTCACCAAAGAAAACATTACATCTCCAAACTCGTTTTCCATAGCGTTTTTATCGCCATTCTGCACTTCTTCTTTAAACTCGTTTAGCTCCTCTTCTACTTTTTCCCAGACTTGATTAGGTTCTTCCCAATCAAAACCTACGCCTGCTACTTTATCTTGAATTCTGTTTGCTTTTACCAAAGCAGGCAAACTTTTTGGCACTCCTTCTAGTACACTTTTTCTACCTTCTTTTAGCTTAATATTTTCCCAATTTCGCTTAACGTCTTCTTCGTTTTCTACAGTAACATCGCCATAAATATGCGGGTGTCTTTCTATTAATTTATCACAAATACTATTACAAACGTCAGCGATATCAAAGTCGTTGGCTTCACTACCTATTTTAGAATAAAACACAATGTGTAATAAAATATCGCCTAACTCCTTTTTCACTTCATTTAAATCGTTATCTAAAATAGCATCGCCTAACTCGTAGGTTTCCTCTATGGTTAAATGACGTAATGTTTCCATAGTTTGCTTTTTATCCCAAGGGCATTGTTCTCGTAAATCGTCCATAATGTCTAACAAACGTTCAAACCCTTTTAATTGCTCTGCTCTAGAATTCATTGTGTTTTTTTGTGTAAGTTACTTTTTAAAATAAAAAAATCCAGCCGTTAAAGCTAGATTTTTATTTGTGTTTTATAAACACTCGATAATCGAGGTTAATTTTTATTCTTCTTCATCTGAAGTTGAAACTTCTTCTTCAAAATCTAACAAGTCATGTTTTTGAAGTAAGTTATACCATTGTATTACTTTTTTAATATCACTAGCATACACACGATCTTCATCATAATCTGGTAAAATATTGAAAAAGTACTCTTCTAATTTGTCTTTACTTTCTTTATGACCTATAGCTGTTTGCTCGCCATTTTCTTTTTCTTTTATTAAAGTAAAAACATCTTGAAGTGGCTTTTCTTCAGTTAACGTGTAAATAGCTATTTCGCTTAATAGGCTAACATTTTGATGAATATTTACAGAAATTCTTCTTTTATCTACCAAAGATTCTGCTACAAACCCTGTTCTTGTTTGTGCTACTAATTTATACAATCCCGGTTTTCCTGATATAGCTAAAACTTTTTCTAATCCCATAGGTTTATTTTAAAAAGTGCAAATATGCTTTGTTTGGCATTGTTTGCCAAATTTATCGTCTCTTTTTTTGGTTAGGGAAACGCATTCTATAATCAACGTTGATTTTCCCTTTTGAAATATTATTAAGCTTTCCTTTTATTAAGCGCTTTTTTAAACTAGATAGCTTGTCGGTAAATAAAATACCTTCAATATGATCGTATTCATGCTGAATGACTCTTGCCGCTAGTCCTTCGAATGTTTCAACATGCTTGTTAAAGTTTTCATCAAAGTATTCAATTGTTATTTTAGGTTTTCTAAACACATCTTCTCTAACATCTGGAATACTTAAACACCCTTCGTTAAACGCCCACTCGTCTCCTTCTTCTTTAGTAATTTTGGCGTTTATAAATGTTCTTCTAAATGTTTTTAAAAAAGCCTGCTCTTCTTCGGGCAATTCACTGTCTTCGGCAAAAGGTGCTGTATCTAATATAAAAATTCTAATGGGCAATCCTATTTGAGGCGCGGCTAATCCAACACCATAAGCGCCTTCCATAGTTTCATACATATTATCTAACAACTCGCTTAATTTTGGGTAGTCACTAGGAATATCTTTGGCTTTCTTTTTTAGTACTGGATCGCCGTAAGCAACAATTGGTAAAATCATGGTTTTAATTTTTCAGATGCAAAAATACAATTCCTTTAAGGTTTTACAGCACTTTTAACTTACAATTAAAAGTTTATGGCTTTTATTTACTAGCTAAATAGCTTTGTAAAATGATAGTCGCACTAATTTCATCGACCAAAGCTTTATTACGACGCTGTTTTTTAGATAAGCCACTATCTATCATGGTTTGAAATGCCATTTTAGAGGTAAATCGTTCATCGATGCGCTTTATAGGGATACTAGGAATTTCAGCTTCAAGTTTCTTTAAAAAAGGTAAAATTAATACCTCACTTTCAGAAGCTTGGTTATTTAGCTGTTTAGGCTCTCCAACTACAAAAAGTTCTACTTTTTCTTTTGAAATATACGCTTTTAAAAACGCCAACAACTCTTTTGTGTTTACCGTTGTTAATCCAGAGGCTATAATTTGTAATTCATCGGTAACAGCTATTCCTGTTCTTTTGGCACCAAAATCTATTGCTAAAATTCTTCCCATATTATACAAAAATAAGCAACTTGATTTAAAGTTTTTGATATGTTATACATTAAAAGTATATACACTTATATTTGCAAACATAAATACTTATTAAAATGAATAACTTAAAATCAATTATAGAAGAAGCTTGGGATAACAGAGCATTACTAAAAGAAGAAAACACCATAAATACCATACGTGAGGTTGTTGCCTTATTAGATTCTGGTAATTTACGTGTTGCCGAACCAACAGAAAACGGTTGGCAAGTAAACGAATGGGTAAAAAAAGCTGTTGTTTTATACTTCCCTATCCAACAAATGGAAACTTTAGAGGTTGGTATTTTTGAATATCATGATAAAATTCCTTTAAAAACAGGATATCAAGAAAAGGGTATTCGTGTTGTACCACATGCTGTAGCACGTCATGGCGCGTATATTTCAAAAGGTGTTATAATGATGCCAAGTTACGTAAATATTGGAGCTTATGTAGACGAAGGTACTATGGTAGATACTTGGGCAACTGTAGGGAGCTGTGCTCAAATTGGTAAAAACGTACACCTTTCTGGAGGCGTTGGTATTGGCGGTGTTTTAGAGCCACTACAAGCAGCCCCAGTAATTATTGAAGATAATGCATTTATTGGCTCACGTTGTATTGTTGTTGAAGGCGTTCGGGTTGAAAAAGAAGCTGTTCTTGGTGCTAATGTTGTGCTAACTGCATCGACAAAAATTATTGATGTAACAGGTGAAAACCCTGTTGAATCAAAAGGGCTGGTTCCTGCTAGATCGGTAGTTATTCCTGGTAGTTACACGAAAACATTTCCTGCTGGCGAATACAATGTCCCTTGTGCTTTAATTATTGGAAAACGTAAAGAAAGCACTAATAAAAAGACCTCACTTAACGATGCCTTACGTGAATATGATGTAGCCGTGTAATGAAAGTTCTTATTATACAACAAAAAATGATTGGCGATGTGCTTACAAGTAGTATTCTATTTGAAGCCATAAAGATGAAATACCCTAAAGCGGAGCTTCATTACTTGATTAATTCGCACACATTCCCTGTTGTAGAAAATAACCCGTTTATTGATGACTTTAAATTTTTCACTCCTGAAATAGAAGACAATAAACGGGCTTTTTGGCGGTTTTTAAAACACATTAAAAAAGAACAATACGATGTTGTTATTGATGTGTATTCAAAAACCTCCAGTAATTTAATTACAGCATTTTCGGGAGCAAAAACAAAAATTTCTAAATATAAATGGTACACCAAATCAATTTATACGCATACGTTTAAAAACAAAGACAAAGCTGACACCAATGCAGGCTTAGCTATTGAAAACAGAATACAACTTTTAGCCCCTATTTCTAAAGCATTATCTAAAGAAATAGTCAAGCCAAAAATTTACTTAACCAATAATGAAATTGTTAATTCACAAAAACAACTAAGCGATGCTGGGATTAATTTATCGCACCCTGTTTTCATGATTGGCGTTTTAGGAAGTGGCAACACCAAAACCTACCCTTTACCACATATGGCAAAGGTTATCGATTTTATTGTAGAGCAAACTAAAGGTCAAATCTTATTTAACTACATTCCAAAACAATATACCGAAGCAAAAACGATTTATAATTTTTGTTCATCGGAAACTAAAAAACACATTTATTTTGATGTTTTTGGTAAAAGCCTTCGTGAGTTTTTAGCCATTACAAATCATTGCACAGCTTTAATAGGTAATGAAGGTGGCGCCATAAATATGGCTAAAGCATTAAACATACCTACATTTTCTATTTTTTCGCCTTGGATAAAAAAAGACGCTTGGAGTCTTTTTGAAGATGGCAAGACAAACGCTTCCATTCATTTAAAAGATATTAAACCAGAACTTTACGACGGAAAAACCATGAAAGAGATGAAAAAAGATGTTTTTGCGCTTTATGATATTTTTCCACCGGAATTAATCACTCCTAAATTAGAGTTGTTTTTAGAACAGTTTTAATCTTGTTTTTTCTTTATCCCAAAGTCTGTCCAGGTTTTCTTTTTATGTTTCACCTCAGCTCTAATAGCTAAATTTCTATCTAAAGACTCTTTAGTTTTATAGCCTCTGGCATGGTCTAGATGAACACAAATAGCTTTATATCGTATTTGTTTAGACTTAATACCTTTGTTAAACAAACGTTCTCCAAGCTCTCTATCTGGACCACCATACTGCATACGCTCATCATAGCCATTAATAGCAATTAAATCACTTTTCCAAGCCGATGAATTACAGTTATTAAATGTTGCTCCTGTTGGGGTAACTACATCTAAAAAATTGGCTATCCCGCCTTTTGCAGATAGCTTTAATTTATTTTTTGAACTCACAACTCCTTTAGTTTTTAGCCAATTTACTTTAAAACAGTCTTGGTTTTTTATGTCTTCTGGAGTAATGGCTTCACTTGTATTCATAGGCAACTTACAATACCCACCTGAAAGGAAGTATCCTTTTTCTGCCAATTGGGCATGTGTTTCTACAAAGTCTTCTCTTGGAATACAATCGCCATCGGTAAACAAAATATAGTCGTGTTTTGCTTTAATAATCGCCTCGTTTAAAATGGTTTGCCTTCTGTATCCTAAGTCTTCATGCCACAAATGGGTAATATTTACGGGATAATCTTTTTTAAAGCTATCTATTAGGTTTTTGGTTTCTTCAGTCGAACCATCATCTGCTACAATAATATCAAAATCATTATACGTTTGGTATTTATAGCCTTCTAAAACTTTACTTAACCAATCTACTTTATTATAAGTAGCCATGATAACGGTTATTTTTGGGTATTGTGACATAATTTTTAAATAAATTCCTAGGTGTTTTTTGTTATTTAGTTCGTACTTGACTACTTGCCGTATAACCTTATTTTACTTTATAGCTTCATCTTTTTTACACGGACTGCTATAGTACAAATGTACATATATTAAACTATTTTGCGAGAAAGCATTTTAATTCCTTTTCTTTATTTCTATATCTAAATTGGGTATTTTTACCAAAATACTTTTAAAAGATGATTAAATTTTCGGGAGTTATTATAACCTATAACGAGGAAGCTAAAATTGAACGATGCCTGAAATCTTTACTCCCAGTAGTAGATGAAATTATTGTTGTTGATTCTTTCTCTAAAGACAACACTAAGTCTATCTGTGAAAAATATAATATTACGTTTATTGAACAAACATTTCTAGGTTATGTAGAGCAAAAGAATTTTGCTATGAATGTAGCCTCTCATGACTATATTGTATCCTTAGATGCAGACGAAGCCTTATCTGAAACACTTCAAAAATCTATACTTGAATTAAAATCTAATTGGGTTTATGATGGATATTATTGTAAGCGACTAAATTATTTTTGCGGGCAATGGATTAAACATACCACTTGGTATCCAGATAAAAAACTTAGAGTATTTAATAGAAAAAAGGCGCAATGGGGTGGTATTAACCCACACGATAAAATAATTCTAGATCCAGTAAAAAGCAAGGCTGGTTTTTTAAAGGGAGATATTCTACATAAAACATATCAAAGCTACTCAGAGTTTAATAAGCAAGTTGAAAACTTTACAACAATTTCTGCTAATTCGTATTTTAAATTAGGTAAAAAGGCACCTATTTACAAAATAGTTTTAAACCCAACTTGGGCATTTTTTCAATCCTATATTATTAAACTTGGTTTTTTAGACGGGTTAAACGGATTAATAATTTCTGTACAAACAGCAAACACGCGTTTTTTAAAATACATTAAACTAAGAGAATTAATAAAGCAAAATCGTTAGCTTTTTTTCCAAAACTTAAGCTTCTTTTTTAACCTTTTTTTTCGGTAAAACCTATATTGAAACTCGTTTGTGTATTGCCACATAAGGCGAAACACTTTTTCATAAGGTTCCCCTATACATTTAGCATATTCATCGCTCATCACCTCTACCATTTTTTCATGAATGGTTAACCGCGCGAAATTTTTTATTCTAGTATTAAAATCAAGAGGTTTAAACGCCATACGGTTTAAATCAACTAGAAAAAACTCATAATCGTTATTATTTACTTTTATAAGTGTATTTCCTGGTGAATGATCTAAAAACAACACATTATTTTCGTGCAGTTTATATGTAAACCTAGTGAATGCTCTTAGTATGGATTCGTAATTGGGAATGTTAAAATCTTGGGTTAAATCGCGGTACGTGTAATCGCAATCTAATTGTTCGCTTATATAATAACTTTTTTGGAATAAAAACGGGGTTGTAAACTCATAATAAGCTATGGGTTGTGGTGTACCTATTCCTAATTTAGCAAGTTTGTTAGCATATTCAAAAGAGCGTTGCGCCTTACTTTTTCTAAAAAACTTATAGGCTATTTGATTAACTACATTAGGCACTTTAAACGACTTTACGTTAATAGTTAGCCCATTTAAATCAAATAATTTTAACGAATTTCTATCTTGATTACCGAAATCTTCTCCTTCGGAATCGAAGTTTGAAATAAATTTCGTTAGCATCACTTCATCTTGAAGAAACTTTTTAACAACAACATGCTTCATACAGCAAAATTACAATTACTTTTAGTTAATTTGTAAAAACTCTCTTGGAATGCCCAAAATATTTTTAGAATCGCACAACATAAAAAACCTCAACTTTGGTTTTGGACAATTTAATTACCATTTAATTAAAGCGCTTTCAAAAAAAATTCCATCAAAATACAATGTAACACTTTGCGCTAAAAATATTGACAAGCTACAAGCTGAATTTGGTCAAACATTTTCTTATAAAAAATACCATTCTTTTAGGCGCTATCCATTATTTAGAATAAGAAAAAAATACGATTTATGGCATAGTCTAAACCAGAATACAAAAATAGAACCTTATCACGATATTCCTTATTTATTAACGGTTCATGATGTAAATTTCATGGAAGAATTAACTGGCGATGACTTAAATAAAAGAATACATGCGTTTAACGAAAAACTTAACCGAAGTCAAGCCATAACCTATATTTCTAATTACGCCAAAAGCATGACTCATAAGTATTTTAAAGTACCCCATGTACCCGAATACATTATTTACAATGGGAGTCCTGAGATTAACACGCAACAAACTTTTAAGTCGCCTAAGTTTTCTGCTAAATTGCCTTTTTTATTCACTATTGGTGAAGTGCTGGAAAAGAAAAATTTTCATGTTTTAGTTGAAATGATGACGCATTTACCTAACAGGCAATTATTAATTGCAGGAAAAAACACAACTGAATATGCCAACAAAATTTCAGAATTAATAAAAAATCACAAACTTGAAAATCGTGTGTTTTTATTAGGCAAAATACCTGAAAACGATAAAAACTATTACTACAAACACTGCGAAGCTTTTGTTTTTCCTTCATTACGCGAAGGTTTTGGAATACCACCTATTGAAGCGATGAACTTTGGCAAACCCGTGTTTTTATCTAATAAAAGTTCGTTACCAGAAGTTGGCGGAAAGTATGCCTTTTACTGGGAAAAATTTAACGCTGATTACATGAGCTATATATATAGTAGCAGTATTGAGGAATTTAATAAAAACCCAGAAGAAAACACTCAAAACTTAATTGCTCACGCCAAATCATACTCTTGGAATAAAACAGCTGAGCAATATTTAAACGTTTATAAAAGTTTACTTGAATAAAAACTTAAACCACTGTCCAAAGTTTTTTTTCCAAACATAAAACTTAGAAGGTAACACCTGGTTGTCTTGTAACAGATTTTCTTGTAATTCTTTTATATTATTCCCTTTTACATAAATAAGCTCTTTCCATTTTTCTGGCTCGATATAAAAAAAGTCTCTTCTATTTTTATAATTAGATTTGTCTGTCGTTTTCCACTTATCTAAAAAGGTATTGTTAACTTGTTTGTTATGCCCCCAATTTTCAAGCTTTTGTATCAATTCCTCCTCTGTTCGCGACAAGCATTCATGTAAAACCATATGACGCTTATAAACTATTTGCTGTTTGGCCTTTCTACCTGTTTTATAATTTGGTGTATTTGTGGTTACTAAAACTCTTGTAGGTTCTTTAACTAATAAATAACCATCGTCTAACTTCTTAAACATGTTATAAAGAAAGGCCGCTATTTGTATAGGTTTTTTAGAATTTAGTAAGTGATTACTCTGCTTTAAATAAGCAACAAATTCTTTAAAGTCTATAAAATACTCATCGGCATCTAGTTGAATACACCAATTCTCTAATCCCATTTTTTCAGAAAGCATCATACGCTCTCTAACTTCACATTGCATGGTGGTTAATTCTGGCACGTAAAAATGGTCTTTATAAAGCGCTATTTTATTATCAACATCAAAAGTTTTAATCCATAAAAAAAAGTCTTCTTCAATAGTAAAATCATCTCCTTTCCATGTTTTTAAATCTATATCAATGGCAAGAAAAATCTCATCGGCATCATTATAAACAAAAGGCAACGCCTTTTTTAAAAGGTAATAATCGTAGGATACTAAAAAGCCAACGTGTATTTTTTTCATGAATAATTTTTTACAAATATACTTTAACACCTATAAATAACTACTTTTGTTGCATAAATTGTAATTAAGATGCCTGAGTTAACTGTTATTATGCCTGTTTATAATGGCGAAAAACATCTAGAAGAAGCTGTAAATAGTGTTTTAAACCAAACTTACACAAATTTTACGCTTTTAGTGTTAAATGATAACTCATCTGATAGTACCCCCAACATTCTTAATCGCTATAAGGAACAAGACCATAGGGTTCATGTTGTAAGCAAAACCGAAAACCAAGGCCCTGCTAACTTAAGAAATGAAGGTATTAAGTTGGCCAAAACAGAATTTATTGCCTTATTAGATGCCGATGACATTGCACTTCCTACCCGATTTGAAAAACAAATAGATTTTTTAAAATCCAATCCCGATGTGGGCGTTTGCGGGACCTGGTTTACTGTGTTTGGTGATAAAAAAGAAAAGGTATTAAAACATGCCATAGACCATGAGGCTCTTAAAATACAATTTTTAAGTAGCTGTGGTATTGGCAACCCAACGGTTATGTTTAGAAAGTCGGTATTAGGTGATTTGCAATTTGAACACCAATATGTTCCTGCTGAAGATTACGGCTTATGGAGTCAATTAATTGCTAAAACTAAGTTTCATAATATACCAGAATCTTTATTGCGTTACAGGTGGCATCCGGGAAATATTAGTCAAACAAAAAAAGTCAATTTAATAAAATCTGAAATCCTTATAAAAAAGCGTCAGTTAATACATTTAGGAATTGACGAGAATGATACTAATATCAATTACTATTTACATGCTGTCTCATTAAAGCGAAAGTTACCTATAAATGATATTAAGCAAGTAATTGAAGCTGCTAAAACACTTAAAAACTTAAATTTAAAATATAAGTATTATAATCAAGAGTTATTTAAAGCACACATAGACAATATTTTGATACGAACCATAAGAAACGCCAAAAGCTACAACATGGCATTCTTTAATTACTTAAAAAAAGAGTCTGGTTATTTCTCTAAAATGCCCATTATAGATAAGATAGTAATTTTCTTTAAAAGTTTATTTTAAACAAGATGAGTAAAAACACAACATTACCCTTTGTAAGCATTATAGTGCCTTGCTATAATGTAGAAAACTTTATAAATAAAGGACTTGAAAGCGTACTAAACCAATCTTATACAAACTGGGAGTGTTTAGTTATTAATGATGGTAGCAAAGACAATACAGAAAATGAAATAAAAAAATGGGTAGATAAAGATGCGCGCTTCAAACTAATTTCTCAAGAGAACAAAGGGCTTTCTGGCGCACGAAATACAGGGTTAAAGCACGCTAAAGGTGATTGTATTTATTTTTTCGATCCAGACGATATGTTAGATGAAAATTGTTTGGAAAGTCTAACCAATTTATATCAACCAAGCATCGATATTGTTGTAGGAAAAAACGCTTCCGTTCGCAACCAAACAACAACAATTATTAACACTTTAGAACATTATAATACAACAAATACATTACTTGAAGATAAGAATTTTGTAGAGCTGGCCTTAAAAACACCTTTTAGTGTTGTCGCTTGGAATAAGCTATATAATACTAGCTTTATTACCACTAATAATTTGTGGTTTAAAGATGGATTTGTCCATGAAGATGAACTTTGGTTTTTTGAAACTATGTATTATGCTAAGAACATTATTTTCAACTCTAAAGTCACGTACTATTATAACATTGGCAATCAAAGTTCTATAACAAAAAATTACAGCTTATACAATCTTACATCGTATTTAACGGTAATTGAAGATATTTACACTAAATATTATAAGTCCGAAAAGGACAATCAGAATAAATTAATTACAGGCACTTATATTTTAAACTTTCAAATTACAGTAGTTGCTGCTTTTTACAGATTTATAAAAAAGAATAAGAATATTACATATAAGGAAGAAGGCACAACTTTAATAAAAAGACATCTAGGGAATTTTAAAATTGAAGATTTCCTAAAATTTAACGCTA
This sequence comes from Mangrovimonas cancribranchiae, assembly GCF_037126245.1. Taxonomy (NCBI): domain Bacteria; kingdom Pseudomonadati; phylum Bacteroidota; class Flavobacteriia; order Flavobacteriales; family Flavobacteriaceae; genus Mangrovimonas; species Mangrovimonas cancribranchiae. The sequence continues at coordinate 609,396 of NZ_CP136925.1, read as the reverse complement.
AGAAAACAAAACAGTATAACCTTTTTAAACATTATGCCATTAACAATCCCGAAAAAGCTTTTAGGTTAATTAGAAACACCAATAAAAAAAGTATCTTAAAGCGTATTGAAAGCTGGTATTTAAAGAAAACTACCCGTTTTTAATGTTTTGATATATCTCTATATCCTTAGAAAAACGTTTATTAAACGCATTACTTTTTTTAAGCTTCTGAAGAATTTCTTGTGGAATTTTTTTATTGTTAGTGTTAAGCTTACTTGCCTTTTCGCCTGTTTTTTTATTGTAGTTTTCTAGTAAAACAATCTCTTTATTTTCTAAGACTTCTTCTACTCCTCTTTGTAAATAAAACGATTGACTTCTAAAATGTCTATCAGATAAATAATCGGGTAACTTCACCACTTTCTTAAGAAACTCATCAAAACTTATTTCGCTTTTAATCCCAAAAAAGCTAGTAAGTCCTGAAGGGTCTTCATACATTACATTTTTGTTAGCAATTACATCTAAAAAACATGAATAGATACGCTCATAGGGGTTTCTTATTACTAAATGCGCCACTTTACCACGACTAAACTTGCGGTATTTTTTAAAACTATAAAAACGTTTTCTCAATACTTTGTTATCAGTCTTTAGAGCAGGATCAACTTGATGTATCTCAGGGAATTTACTTGTAAAATTGGGTTTGTAACGTCTTATAAGATCTACCTTAACTGTAGAGCAACCAGATTTAGATATTATGGGGTAAAACGTATTTGTTTCTGGTATATAATAAACCTCGATAGAATCTATAAGTCTTGTTCCTATAAAGCCTTTTATAAATTTAGAAAGCGTTAATTTTCCTATTCTCATATTATTACTTTACCAAACAAGGGTGTTTAAAATACTTTATTAGATAATTTTTCGTATTGCTTTTCTGTTAACACGTCCATACTGTTTAGTTTTTCAATACAGTCATAATCTTTTTCTAAATACTGTATCAAATTATTAACAGCTAGATTCGATAAGTTAGTTTTCTTTTTATTTTTCTTTAAATGGCTTTTAAGTGTAATATTGAAATGAGTTTTTAAATCTTCACTTAACGTTTCGGTAGCAAGAATAGCTATAATTTGCTCCTTTTTACACTTCTTTAAAAAATCACCTAAATAAAAATCAATATCTTCCTTAAGATGATGAATATAAAATTTATCTTTTTTAAAGTCTAATGCTAAGGCTCCCTTTTCATCATAAATAGCTTCAGCTAAACTATTTATATCACTATACTTTTCAAGAAGTTCTTTTTCACCTTGATATAAATCTTTTTGAGTTCCATCCTCAACCACAAGTTTATAACGCCAATTAAACGCCGATACAAATCTAGATATCGGGTTTCTAATTACAATTATATACTTTTTCTTTTTTCTGTAAGTTACCTCTCCTACATGCTTTTCAAAAAACTTAACGTCTCTTTTCTTTAACTCTTCAATAACAGAAGACCCGCCACATTTTCCTATATGTATAACAACTTTGTCTACTTTTTCTTTTCTTTTAAGCCTATCTATCACCCTCATTAGGTTATTATTGAATATTTAATTAGCTGATAAATTTAGTAAAGTTAAATTAACTAAAGAAAGTTATCTATCCTAATAAAAAATATAACTTTTCGAATATCTTCTTTTGTTAGTATAATTTAAAACCAATTAAATTATTTTTGCACTATGCAAAACGAAATAAACAATACTTTAACCGCCTTAAAACAAGGTAAAACTATTCTTTACCCTACCGATACTGTTTGGGGCATTGGTTGCGACGCTACTAATTTTAAAGCCATAGAAAAGGTTTTTAAACTAAAACAACGCGATGAAAGTAAGGCATTAATTTGCTTGGTAAGCGACTTTAAAATGCTAGAACAATATGTAGAAAATGTTCCAGAAGTTGCCTACGATATTTTAAAATATGCTAATAAACCTACTACAATTATTTACGATAAACCTATTCGAGTATCAGAAAACTTAGTCGCAGCCGATAATACATTAGCAATACGTGTTGTTAGAGAAGGTTTTGCCAACAAACTTATTAGAAAATTAAGAAAACCTCTTGTGTCTACATCGGCAAATGTAAGTGGCGAACACACTCCAAAATCCTATAAAGAAATAAGCGACCATATTTTAAAAGGTGTGGACTATGTTGTAAATTTGCAAAATGTAAAATCGACTAACAAACCATCGGCTATTATTAAAATTTCTAACGATGGTATGGTGAAGGTTATACGAGAATAATTACTCAAATTTCAAACAACAAATCATTCTTGAAATTTGAAACCTATGAATTACAAAAGCGCTTTACAACATAATATTTTCAAAATTATCTCAAAGTCTGCCAAAACGCTTAACTTAGACAGCTACGTTATTGGTGGTTTTGTTCGTGATTATTTATTGCAACGAGACGCTAAAAAAGATATTGATGTTGTAGCCATTGGTAGCGGCATTGCTTTGGCCAAAGAAGTTTCAAAAAACCTCCCAAACAGACCAAAAGTTAAGGTGTTTAAAACTTACGGAACAGCTATGTTGCGCTACGATGATCTAGAAATCGAGTTTGTTGGCGCACGCAAAGAAAGTTACACTAAAGATAGTCGTAATCCTATTGTAGAAAATGGTACACTTCAAGATGATCAAAATCGTCGCGATTTTACCATAAATGCATTAGCCCTTAATTTAAGTGAAGCCCATTTTGGTGACTTATTAGATCCTTTTAATGGTATTGCTGATTTAGAAACCAAAACCATTCGCACACCTTTAGATCCTGACATTACATACAGCGACGACCCTTTACGAATGATGCGTGCCATACGATTTGCTACGCAATTAGATTTCTGGATAGAAGACGAATCACTTAATGCTATTACTAGAAACAATCATCGTATAGAAATTATTACCAAGGAGCGTATTGTTACCGAGCTTCATAAAATACTAGAAAGCAAAACACCGTCCAAAGGATTTCTTTTATTAGAAAAAACAGGACTTCTTGAACGTATTTTACCCGAACTTACCGCACTTAAAGGCATTGAAGAAAAAGAAGGGCAACGCCACAAAGATAATTTTTATCACACGCTAGAAGTAGTCGATAATATCTCAAAAAACACCAATGATGTTTGGTTACGTTGGGCTGCTTTATTGCACGATATTGGTAAGGCACCAACCAAACGCTTCGATAAAAAAATAGGTTGGACTTTTCACGGGCACGAGTTTAAAGGTTCAAAAATGGTGTTTCATCTTTTTAAAAGATTAAAAATGCCATTGAATGATAAGATGAAATTCGTTCAAAAGATGGTAAGAATGAGTTCTCGTCCAATTGCTTTAGTTGACGAAGAAGTGACTGATTCTGCTGTACGACGCCTTATTTTTGATGCTGGCGATTATATTGAAGACTTAATGACGCTTTGTGAAGCCGACATCACCACAAAAAACCCAAAACGCTTTAAGAAGTACCATAACAATTTTAAAATTGTACGTGAAAAAATGGTTGAAGTTGAAGAGCGTGACCGTATTCGAAACTTTGAACCACCAATATCTGGGGAAGATATTATGACAACGTTTAACATTGGACCAAGTCGTGAAATAGGGACTATTAAAGAAACTATTAAAGAAGCTATTCTAGATGGTAAAATACCAAACGAATATGAAGCCGCTTACCAATTGATGCTTGATAAAGGAAAAAAAATAGGATTAACAGCTGATGAAAAAAGACAATAAACACGTTATATACTGGTTACTTACGGGTTGTTTACTCATTTTTATAATGGTTTTAGTTGGTGGCATTACCAGGCTTACCGATTCTGGCCTATCAATTTCCAATTATAAGTTAATTACTGGAACCATTCCACCGTTAAACGATGCTGAGTGGCAAAAGGCTTTCGAATTGTATCAGCAATACCCCGAATACCAAAAACTAAATAATCATTTTGAATTAGAAGATTTCAAACAAATCTATTTTTGGGAATGGTTACATCGTGTTATCGGTCGTTTAATTGGTCTCGTATTTTTCGTGCCTTTTTTATATTTTTTAATAACCAAACAACTTACAAAGAGTACCATAAAAAAGAGTTTGGTTTTAATGGCCTTGGGAGCTTTTCAGGGCTTTTTGGGATGGTATATGGTAAAAAGTGGCTTGGTAGACAAACCCGATGTTAGCCATTTTAGATTGGCAGCACACTTAATAACAGCATTTCTAACCTTTGCCGCAACACTTTGGGTAGCGTTAGATTTAATTTATCCTAACCAAAAACCTATAGAGTTTCCGAAGTTTAGAAAACTGATTATCATAAGTTTTATCATTCTTATTGCTCAAATTATTTATGGTGCTTTCGTAGCTGGATTAAAGGCTGGTTTACTACATAATCATTGGCCTTTAATGAACGAAGGAAAATTTATACACCATACAGTTTATATTTTTGAACCATTCTATAAAAACCTTATCGAGAACCCTAGCGGTATTCAATTTATACATAGAACCATAGCTTATTTAGTAGTAGCATCTATTATTATTCTTTGGGTAAAATCTAAAAAACTACAACTTTCCAAATTACAACAGCAAGGTATTCAAAGCCTTTTAATTATTGTTTTTGTTCAGTTTGTATTAGGCGTATTTACTATTTTACTTCAAGTCCCTTTATGGCTTGGCGTAGCACATCAAATAGGTGCATTTTTCTTGCTTTCGGCTATGACATTTACTCTACATAGGTTTAGTAAATAGCACTGAAAACTTTTCTAAAAACATATTACATAATTTTAAATCTCGCTTTGCAAGTAAATAATGGAAATGACGTAACTTTGCGGCAGATTTTTTTGAGATATGATTTATAGATTTAGAATAGTATTAGATAACGACACCGAAGACGATATTTTTCGCGACCTAGAAATACGTGAAACCGACACTTTAGAAGACCTTCACAACACCATTACACAATCGTTTGGTTTTGACGGCTCTGAGATGGCTTCGTTTTATGTAAGTAATGACGAATGGGAACAAGGCGAGGAAATTTCGTTATTCGATTTAAGCGATAATGGTAATGCGCGTTTAATGAATGAAACAACACTTAACGATGTGGTGCATGAAGCGCAAACCAAATTAATTTATGTATATGATTTTTTAAGCCTTTGGACATTTTTTGTAGAATTGGCTGAAATTGTTGATGAAGCTGAAGGTACCGATTACCCTAACCTCATGTTTGTTCATGGGCAAATTCCAGATGAAGCACCAGAAAAGAATTTTGAGGCTGAAAACTTAGATGAGTTTAATGAGTTTGATGATGATTATGATGTAAATGATTACGATAATCTAGATTTTGACGAAAACTGGAATTAAAAAAAGTTTTTCATATTCACGCCTTGGTAATTTCGTTTAACGAAATCCAGGGCATTTTTCATGATATCGCCCATCGTATTACTTCGTCTAAATTCGACATCCAGCGTGTAATTGTAAATCTCTTCTTTTAATTGTGCGATATGTTCTGGCGTAGAAAGCGTGTCTTCTTGCATACATTCTAGCAACTCTCCTATTCTATCGTGATAGCTAATCATGCGTCTAGCCACTATAGAACGTTCTTCAATTTTATATTGTTGGATAGATTCTTTTTGAATTTTTTCACGCACCAAATCAACCATTGTAATATTTTCTTTAAAAAACTGCGGCCTGTATATATTTAATTTGCCTTCGTAGCATTGTTGGTCAAAATCTATAGCGCGAATTTTATATACTACATGATCAAAATCGTGTGTTGGCACAATAACATAATTGTAAGAACGCATGTCTCCTAAAAGCCTAATCATACAACGTTCATTAAACTTAACAAACTCTTTTGCTATTTGCGATTTTTCTGAATGTGTACATTTAGGTAATATATTTTTTATAAACTCATCGCCTGGTATTCCTGCAATATGCTCTTCTATTAATGTGTCTTTATACACCAAAAAATTAAGATTATAAGGAGAAAGCATATGTTCGAACTCTAAACCGTAAACACGAGAGGCGTCGGCTTTTTTCACATAGAAGTAGGTGTAGTTATCATTTAAAATATTTCTAATTTTTACTCGAAAAGGTTTAGAATTTCCAAAAGTGCAAAAGTCTATGGCATCAACATTTAAGTATTTAAATATATTTTCGTTACCATCTGAAATTAAAATGGAATATACCCGTTTTAAAGCTAAATCAATTTCTTCTCTTTCAAACTCATTAAAATACACCCTAACCCAAAGCGTATCTTCATCATTTTTATCATATACTACAACAGAGCCTTGAAAGCGTAATAAATCATCATAAAAAATAGGCAATCGTATATTACGATTGTACTCCTGCAAGTAATCGTGTAATTTGTTCCCTATTGGGTATGAAGGCTTTTTTTTCGATATCTTTAAATCATCCATAACATAAAATAACCAACAACTAATGTAATGTTTTATAAATTAGTTTGTAACATTATGTGATTAAGTTCGTCATATTTTTAACTAAACAATCGAAAAATATTTTGGAATCAATTCTTACAATTAACAATCTTACCAAAAAATTTGGTTACCTCACTGCTGTAAAAAACTTGTCATTTACTATTAATAAAGGCAATGTTTATGGTGTTTTAGGCCCTAACGGAAGTGGTAAATCTACAACTTTAGGAGTTGTTTTAAATGTGGTAAATAAAACTTCTGGCGATTTCCATTGGTTTGATGGCAATATTTCTACTCACGATGCTCTAAAAAAAGTTGGCGCTATTATAGAACGCCCAAACTTTTACCCCTACATGACAGCGTACGATAATTTAAAGCTTGTTTGTAAAATTAAAGGCGTTGATTTTAGTAAAATTCAAGAGAAATTAGAACTTGTTGGCCTTTGGGATAGAAAAGATAATAAGTTTCGCACCTATTCTTTAGGAATGAAACAACGTTTAGCAATCGCCTCGGCATTACTTAACGATCCTGAAATTTTAATTTTAGATGAGCCTACTAATGGATTAGATCCACAAGGCATTCATCAAATTCGATCGTTAATTAAACAAATTGCCGCCAATGGCACAACTATTTTATTAGCATCGCATTTATTAGACGAAGTAGAAAAAGTTTGCTCTCATGTTGTTGTATTACGAAAAGGTGAAAAACTATATTCTGGTCGTGTAGACGAAATGATAAGCAGTCATGGGTATTTAGAATTGAAAGCTGAAAACCAAGAACAGCTTTTAAAGTTCCTAAACGACAAAAACATATTTGGAAAAATAACTATTGAAGACGACTTAATAACCGCTTTTCTAGATGAACCTATGGACGCTAAATCTGTAAACCAGTTAATGTTTGATAATAATATTGTGCTTACACATTTAGTAAAACGCAAGGAAAGCCTTGAAAAACAATTTTTACAACTAACCGACAACCAATAATCAATCAAAAAAAATATATGTTACGTCTTATAAATCTTGAACTACAAAAACTTTGGCTTAACAGAACAAGTAAGGTTTTAATATTTATATCGTTTATTTTACCTTTTACGGTTTTAATACTATCATCAATAAAAATCAACTTTTTTGGTTTTTTTACTTTGGAATTAGGAGAACTAGGTATTTTTAACTTTCCCATTATATGGCACATTACCACATTCTTTGCTTCTTATTTTAAGCTTTTCTTTGCTATTGTTGTGGTAAGCATGATTGGTAACGAGTATAGTAACAAAACACTTAAACAAAACCTTATAGATGGTTTAAGTAAGAAAGAGTTTATTTTGTCTAAATTTTACACCATTGTATTTTTTTCTTTAATAGCTACCATACTAATAGGAGTCGCTACTTTTTTTATTGGACTTTATTATTCTAGCTATACTGAAATATCAATAATTTTTAGAGAAACAAGTTTTTTACTAGCTTACTTTGTCAAATTAGTTGGCTTCTTTAGTTTATGTTTGTTTTTGGGTATGTTACTTAAAAGATCTGCTTTTGCACTAGCTTTTCTATTCATTTTATACATTTTTGAATGGTTAGTGTTCTGGGGCGCATACGAAATATTTGGCACTACAGATACTGCATGGAAAATTAAAAACTTTTTACCGTTAGAATCTATGTATAAACTTATAGACCAACCTATGCAACGTGTAATTATGACAAAATATCCCGATAAAATTGATTTAACCTACGATTATAGTGTTTATTGGTATGAAGTGTTAATAGTCCTTGTTTGGATAGGTGTGTTTACCTTTTTATCGTATAGATTATTAAAAAAGCGAGATTTGTGATATCTTTGATAGCTTTAAATTTTTGCTATCAAAATGAAAAACTACATATTATACTTTTCCTTAATTTTATTTACATTTTCTGGTTTTGCTCAAGACGAGGCCGCTAACTGGTATTTTGGGGAGAACGCTGGAATTCACTTTAATGATGATGGTTCTGTCAACTCTTTAAATGATGGACAACTAAACACTCGTGAAGGCTGCTCTTCAATATCTGATGAAGATGGTAACTTATTATTTTACACCGATGGCGTTTTAGTTTATAATAGCAACCATAACATTATGCAAAATGGCACTGACTTAAGTGGAGATTCTTCAAGTACACAGTCTGCTATTGTAGTTCCCAAACCAAATGATCCTGATATTTACTACATCTTTACTGTTGGGTCTAACCAAACATTGACGGGTTTTAATTACTCTACTGTAGATATAACTGCTAACAACGGGCTTGGAAGTGTTATTGATAAGAATATAAACTTGTTAAATTATTGTGCAGAAAAAATAACTGCTGTATTAAAAGACTGTAACACAGGAGACATATGGGTTGTTGTCTTATCTACATCTAATGGAAATGCATCTGGAGGAGCTTTAAACACTTTCTATGCTTTTGAAGTTAATAGTACCGGTGTAAATACAAATGCTACAACGTCTACATTTAATCAAATAACAACATCAGATTTGAGAGGATACTTAAAAATATCTCCTGACGGCACAAAACTTGCATCTGCTAGCGTTCAGAACGGACTGTATTTATTTGATTTCGAACAAACTAGCGGACAAGTATCTAACTCTCAAAACCTTTATGTTAATGGTCAAAATAATAAACCGTATGGCTTAGAGTTTTCACCAGACAACTCTAAACTATATGTTACTGCCAGCAATGATTTTAATGGCTCTGGAGAAACTAATCCAAGTAATCACCATTCCGTTTTAGTTCAATTTGATGTAACAGCTACTGATATCCAAAACTCACAGGTTTTAATCGACCAACAAGATTTATACCGCAGCGCTCTTCAATTAGGGCCAGATGGAAAAATATATCGTTCAATGAGTGAAACTTATAATTCTGGCTCTCCATTTTTAAGCGTTATAAACAATCCTAATGAAAATGGAATAGCATGTAATTATCAAAATAACGCAATCAGCCTCGGACAAAACGATTCAACTCAAGGACTACCACCATTCATAGTATCTTTCTTTAGTGAAAAAGTTGATATTATAAATAACGGCAATAGCTCAAATAGCCTAAGTCTTTGTGAAGGAGACTCCTATACCTTATCTACAGACCCTATACCTGGTGCAACTTACACCTGGTTTATGGATGGTGTTCAGCTAAACGAAACCGACAACGATTTGGTCGTCTCACAAACAGCCGAGTATACTCTTCAAATTGAATTTGTTGGTGCTGGAGAATGTGATTTTATTGAAGGTGAAGCCTATATTGAGTTTAATGAAAACCCCAACATTAATAATGCAACACTTGTTCAATGCGATGATAACAATGATGGTTTCACTACTTTCAACCTTAATCAAGCACAAGATGTATTATTTACTAATATTCCTGAAAATATAGAATTAGAATTCTATGAAAATCAACAAGATTTACAAAATAACTCTCCAATTGCGTCAGAAATATATAACAATGCTTCTAGTCAACAGGTTATCTTTGTAAAAGCCATTGATAGTGAGTCTGGATGCTTTTCAACGGCACAATTAACCTTAGATGTTGTCCCTTCATCACAAATTAATGATATTGAAATTGATGAATGCGACGAGTTAGACTCTGAAGACGGTATTAATACTTTTATACTTGAAGATATTACAACAGAAATTCAAACAGCTAATAATATTACACTTCCTATAACCTATTATGCTTCTGCAAATGACGCATTATTAGAAACTAACCCATTAAGTTCACCTTATGACAATACAACACCATATTCGCAAACTATTTTTGCTAGAGCAGAAAACAACAATGCTTGTTATGGTATAAGTGAAGTACAACTTAACATTGAGCCTTTACCAAACTTGGAAAATGATGAAACCGTTTTATATTGTCTAAACACTTACCCACAAACCATAACATTAAACTCCGGCGTTATTGGAAATAGTAACACCTATACATATTCTTGGTCTAATGGCGAACAATCCGAAAGTATTCAAGTGAATGAGCCTGGAACTTACACGGTAACAGTAATTAATAGCATGCAATGCTCAAAAACAAGAACAATTACCGTTGAAGCTTCTAATATTGCCACAATCGATAATATTAATGTGGTAGATATTTCGGAAAACAACTCTATTACTGTTATTACTTCTGGCGAAGGTATATATGAATATGCCTTACTAAACGAAGACGGTACTGTATATGCCAATTACCAAACAAGTAACACCTTTATTAATATTGAAGCTGGTATTTATTCTGTAAGTATTAAAGACACCAAAAACGATTGTGGCATCGTTTCTGAAAATGTCGCTGTTATTGGATATCCTAAATTTTTCACCCCAAATGGCGATGGCTATAACGATAAATGGAATATTAAAGGCATCTCTAACATCTTTCAACCTAATACAAAAATTAAAATTTTTGATCGTTACGGAAAACTACTTAAACAAATAAACCCGCTTGGAGAAGGTTGGGACGGATTCTTTAATGGCGAGATTATGCCTACTGATGATTATTGGTTTTTGGTAGAATTACAAGACGGAAGAACATTTAGAGGCCATTTTACTTTAAAAAGATAATCTTTTAACATGTTTAAACATTTAAGAAAAGGAATATTTGTCATATTCTTTGTCACCTTCACTGTTCAATCCCAACAACCAACAGACTGTGTCGACGCTGTAGTTGTTTGTGGTAATTCTGAAGTCAACCTCAATGTTAACGGGATAGGAACCCAAGAAGTTAGCGGCTTAAACAGCTGCTCTAGTGGCGAAAACAACAGCCTATGGTTAAAAGTAACTGTTGTAACCGATGGTACTTTAGCTTTTACATTAACACCGCAGAGCACAGCTATAACAGAAGATTATGATTTCTTTATTTTTGGACCAACACAGGATTGTAGCAATTTAGGTTTTGCCATAAGGTGTTCAACTACAAATCCACAAGCTGCAGGACAAGGTAATAACCTTACGGGGCTTAGCACTAATGAAACAGAGTCATCCGAAGGTCCTGGGCCAGACGGGAATAGTTTTGTTAGTGCCATTAATGCTCTAGCAGGGGAGACATATTTTATAGTAATAGATAGACCCGTAGGTAATAGTCCGTTTTCTTTAGAGTGGACAGGAACAGCAGAATTTTCTAGCCCTCCAAATAATGAATTAGGAAATCCACAAGCTCTTAATTTAGAAAAATGCGATACGGTAGCCCCCTATAATGATGGCATTACTACATTTGATATTGAAGCAAACACCAATAATATAATTGGTACTCAAACAAATGTACAAGTAACCTATCATGAAACCGAAAGTGATGCCAATATAGCAATAAATGCTATAACGTCACCTTACAATAACATTTCAACCCTACAAGAAATTTATGCTAGATTAACTAATACTGTTACTGGTTGTTTTGAAATTATTCCATTTAATTTAACAGTAAATAGCGGTCCCAATTTTGTAACACCATCAGATTTTGAAGTTTGCGACAACTATACTGATGGCAATGCTTTTAATGGACAAACAACCTTTAACTTAACCGATAAAAATGAAGAAATTTTAGAAGGGCAAGACGCCTCGAGTATTAACATTTCTTATCATGAAACCCTAACTCAAGCAGAAAACAACACAAATGCACTAAACAATCAATTCTACAATACAACACCTAACGAGCAAACTATTTTTGTAAGAATTGAGGATGCTGCAAATCAAGTTTGTTTTAGCACATCGCCATTAACTTTAAGAGTATTAGAAGTCCCTTTATCAAATAATTTTTCCTTATTCCAGTGCGATGAAGATGGTGTTTCCGATGGAATAACAACTTTTAACCTATTACAAGCTGTTAATGATATCTCCAATGGTAACAACAATGTCTCTACCACATTTTTTGAAACCTTTTCTGATGCCGAAAACGACATAAATGCTATCACATCTCCCGAAAACTATTCCTCTAGCGCTCAAACCATATTTGCTCAAGTAAAAGATAACAACTCTCTATGCTATAGTATTTCAGAAGTTATTTTAGAAGTTAGCACAACACAAATTCAAGACTATACAGCACCTTTAGTTTGTGATGAATTAAACTCGGAAGACGGTTTAAACACTTTCGACCTTTCAAATTACACACAAGACATTCAAGACATTAATGGTATCAACTTCCCTATCATTTACTATGAAACTTATGAAGATGCCCTTCTTGAACAGAATCCTTTACCTTCTATTTTCAATAATACAATACCATATTCGCAAACTATTTTTGCTAGAGCAGAAAACAACAATGCTTGTTATGGTATAAGTGAAGTACAACTTAACATTGAGCCTTTACCAAACTTGGAAAATGATGAAACCGTTTTATATTGTCTAAACACTTACCCACAAACCATAACATTAAACTCCGGCGTTATTGGAAATAGTAACACCTATACATATTCTTGGTCTAATGGCGAACAATCCGAAAGTATTCAAGTGAATGAGCCTGGAACTTACACGGTAACAGTAATTAATAGCATGCAATGCTCAAAAACAAGAACAATTACCGTTGAAGCTTCTAATATTGCCACAATCGATAATATTAATGTGGTAGATATTTCGGAAAACAACTCTATTACTGTTATTACTTCTGGCGAAGGTATATATGAATATGCCTTACTAAACGAAGACGGTACTGTATATGCCAACTATCAAACCAGTAACACATTTATTAATATTGAAGCTGGTATTTATACTGTAAGTATTAGAGATACTAAAAACGATTGTGGCATCGTTTCTGAAAATGTCGCTGTTATTGGATATCCTAAATTTTTCACCCCAAATGGCGATGGCTATAACGATAAATGGAATATTAAAGGCATCTCTAACATCTTTCAACCTAATACAAAAATTAAAATTTTTGATCGTTACGGAAAACTACTTAAACAAATAAACCCGCTTGGAGAAGGTTGGAACGGATTCTTTAATGGCGAGATTATGCCTACTGATGATTATTGGTTTTTGGTAGAATTACAAGACGGAAGAACATTTAGAGGCCATTTTACACTTAAACGATAAAGGATTTAGTATTTTTAACACAGTAACGTGTTAATTATGCATTGTATAAAGACGTCCTTTGTTTTAGTATGCTTACTTTTTTGCATGCCTATTTTGGGGCAAGATATAACATTATTTAACCAATTTAATGGACAATACGATTACTTAGCCATAGGCAATACTTTAAATGAAGTAGAAAACAATTTGGTGTCTGGCTATTGCGAAACCCTTTCTGCATCATCTGCAGAATTAAACTTACCTGAAAACGCAACCATTATTTCTGCTTATCTATATTGGGCAGGTTCAGGAAACGGAGATACTGAAATCACTTTAAATAATACAGATTTTATTGCCGACAATACTTATACAGTTGATTATTTTGACCAAAATTATGGTACGCTTACTTATTTTTCATGCTATAAAGAAATCACCGATTTTATAATTAATAATGGCGAAATCACATACGAATTATCAAACCTAGATATTACACAAACAATCACCCAAAATCCTGGATATTGTAATAATAGCACTAATTTTTCTGGTTGGTGTATTTATGTTATATATGAAGATGCAGCTTTACCCTTAAATCAAATTAATTTATTTCAAGGGTTAGAAATCATTAATAGAAATCAACAAGAAAAAACGATTACACTAGAGAATATTAATGTACTAGACAATGAAGGGGCTAAAATAGGTTTTTTAACATGGGAAGGCGATGCCAACCTAAACTACGGTGAATCTCTTTTTATTAATAACAATTTATTATCCAATCCGCCTCTTAATCCAGCCGACAATGCCTTTAACGGCACAAACTCTTTCACAAATTCCAATGAGCTATACAACTGCGATATAGATTATTATAACATACAAAATTATATAGCTATTGGAGACGAAACAGTTGATATAAAATTAACCACTGGTGCTATTAATGAGTTTGGTACATTTTCTGCCGATTTAATCATAATTAACAACATAATTACCGTATTAAATAGTCAACTTCCAGATGCTACAGTAAACATAAATAATTATGAATTAGAATGCGGCAATAGAAATATCTCTGTAGATTTTACAGTTTTTAATAACAATAGTACCGATATTCTACCTGAAAACACCCCTATTGCAGTCTATGCCAATAATACATTTATACATGCTACACAAACTAACACTGTTATTGACATTGGTGAATCTGAAACACAAACCATAAACTTTAATGTACCAGAAGAATTAAGTGACTCTATTAATATCCAAATTGTTGTCGATGATATAGGAAATGGCACTGGCATAATTACAGAACTTAATGAAGCAAACAACTCTTACGAAATTAATTTAGAATTACTTACAATTACTAATACACCTATCGACAATCTGGAGGCTTGCGACGAAGGTTTTAACCAGGCCTTTTTCGATTTAACATCACAACTATCCCTTGTAGAAACAAATGGCTTAGATTATAGTTTTTATACAACCCTGGAAGATTTACAAAATGACACCTTAGAAATTATCAATCCGTCAAACTTTCAAAATACCACATCGCCACAAACCATTTATTTAAAAGTTAATACAGAAAATTGCTATAAAATATTTAACTTTAGTCTAAATATAAAAAACTGCCCTCCTACCATACCAGAAATATTTACTCCCAACAACGATGGTTATAACGATTGGTTTAATATACAGGGATTATATAATATTTTTGAAAACCACAAACTTCTAATCTATAACCGTTACGGTACATTAATTTTTGAAGGAAACAATGATATTAAATGGGATGGAAAAGCCAACAAAGGCATAAATAATAGAGGAAAACTCTTACCAACTGGCACCTATTTTTATGTCCTTTATTTGAACGATAGAAACTTTGACAACATTGTTGGTTGGGTTTATTTAAACAGATAACAAAAACTAAAAACGCATTTAACCGGTATTTTTTGCGTTTCATCTGTTATTTAACTACATTTCGTGCGCATTAGCCCTAAAAAAGAAAAAATTGAAGTCTAACAAGAAAAATAAACGCCATTTAAAAAAAGTTTACAAGTTATCGGTTATAGCTTTGTTACTTTTTCAAGTCTTAGGACATGCGCAACAAATTTCTGTTGATGACACCTATACACCACAACAGCTTATAGAAAATAACTTAATTCTAGGCTGCGTAGAAGTATTAAACATTCAATCTACAATTAATGGCCAGGTTAATCAAATATCTAGTTATGGATATTTTGAGCAATCAAGCTCTAATTTTCCTTTCGAAAATGGTATTTTATTATCTACAGGCTCTGCCTTTTCTGCAGGAAATACTACCAATGCTAATGTGCTTAATGAAGGTGAAGCAAATTGGGGTACCGACAACGATTTAGAAACCGCTTTAGGCATTTCAAACACATTAAATGCTACATCTATCGAGTTTGATTTTATTTCGGTAACCAATCAAATTCAGTTTAATTATATATTAGCATCAGAAGAATATTTTGCCGATTATCCTTGTGAGTATTCAGATGGATTTGCCTTTTTAATTAGAGAAGCTGGAACAAACAATCCGTACACTAACATTGCTGTTATTCCAGGCACAAATACACCTGTTAACACAAGCACAATCCACGAAGAAATTGTAGGCTTGTGCCCAGCAGAAAATGAAGAATATTTTGAAGGATATAATGTTGGCGACACTAATTTTAATGGCAGAACAACTGTTTTAACAGCTTCAGCTAGTATTCAACCTAATGTTCAATATCATATAAAATTGGTGATTGCAGACCAAAATGACGAAAACTACGACTCTGCCGTATTTATTGAAGGAAACAGCTTTAACTCAACTGTCGATCTTGGCCCAGACATTAACACTTGCGCCAACCAAGTAACCTTAAATGCCGACATTGAAAACCCTTTAGCAAGCTATACTTGGCTTTTAAATGAACAACCCATTGCTAACGAAAACGCTCCACAACTTACTACAGCAACATCTGGAAATTACACTGTACAAATATCTATCCCTATAAATAACACAACTTGCGAAATTGAAGATAGTATTGACGTTACCTTAGGAACAGAACAAACTGCTGGCCCTATAACAGATTATGAAATATGCGACACTAATGGTGATAATAGTGAAACATTTGACTTAAACACTAAAGACAACGAAGTATTATCTACAGTACCAAATGCCAACTATAATATAACATATCATTATTCTCTAGATAATGCTCAAAATAACGAAAACCCAATTGTTAACCCTATTCAAAATTTAGCAAACCCACAAATTATTTATGTAAGAATTATAGATGTAGATACTGGTTGTTTAGCTTTTACTAACTTTAGTCTTGTGGTTAACGAACTTCCTACTATTACAACTCCAACCCCAATAGAAATTTGTGATGATAACGTTTCAGATGGAGTAACTCAAATAGATTTAACACAATACGATAACAACGTAACAAATAATAATCCAGAATTAGTTGTCACATACCATTACACACAATCTGATGCTAATACAGGAAATAACCCTATACCAATGCCTTATGTTAATGCAAACCCTCAAGAAGAGGTTTTTGTAAGAGTCATAAATGAAAATACAGGCTGTGCCACAACCACAATACTAGACATTACAGTACTAGAAACACCAAATATTAATGTAAACCCAGAAAATATTAATGTTTGCGAACAAGATGAAGATGGCTTTGAGGTTTTCGACCTATCTACAGTAATAGATGATGTTTTACAAGGATTAACTAGTGTAACAACAACATTACACACTAGTTTTGATGATGCTAGTACTGGAAACAATCCTATTCAAGATATAGAAAACTTTCAAAATACAACACCAGACCAACAAATTTTATATGTAAGAGTAGTCGATGATACTACAGGCTGTGTTTCAATTGCTAGTTTCACCATTTACACTAATATTTTAGAGCAAGAAAGTAATATAAGAGATTTTCAAATATGTGACGATAGTTCTAATGATGGTATAGCCAATTTTAATCTAGAAAATATAGGAAACTCTATTTTAAACAATTTAGAAAACGCTACAATTACGTTTTATGAAACCGAATCTGATCAAGAAAATGGCACAAACCCAATAGACCAAACCATTCCTTATCAGGTTTCTAATTCGGCACAACTTTTTGTAACTATTAGCAATACCGATTGCGATTATAACACCAGCATAAACTTAATTGTTAATCCTGCTGTCTTTATACAATCTTTGGAACCTCAAGATTACTGCGACACAGATGATAATGGGTTTACATCTATCGATTTAAATGCATTCAACAACTATGTATCTACTGGCATACCTAACCCAAGTGTTACTTATTTTCTTAATCAAACAGATGCCGAAAATAATATAAACTTCTTACCGCCATTTTACACAAATACAAGTAATCCACAAACATTTTACGTTCGTGTCACCGATGCCACAACAGGTTGTTATGATATAGCTCCTTTAGAAATTAATGTTTTACTAGCACCAACAGTTTCTCAAGCACAAGATATTTTAATATGTGATAACGATCAGGATGGCGTTTCTACTGTAAATTTAGAAAATAAAATACCCGAAATTATAACCAACACCAATGGCGTAAGCATTGACTTTTTCACTACGGAAGATAATGCCAATAATAACATTAACGTTATTAACACGCCTGATAATTTCTCAACAAGTACAACACAAATTTTTACGCGAGTAACCAACAATACCACGGGATGTTTTGCCATATCTACTTTTATGGTATATATAAACACCCAACCTGTTTTTACAGACATAACCGATTTCACAAATTGTGAAACAGATGGTAACCAAACGGCCGAATTTCTTTTTATTGAAAAAGACACAGAGATACTTAATGGACAAACAGGTAAGCAAGTCTTATACTTTTTAAACGAAAATGACGCCAACAACAGACAAAACATTATAGATAAAACCCAACCTTACCAAAACATTTCTAGTCCGCAAACTATTCACGTAAGAGTAGAAAACCTAACCGATCAAGACTGTTACGGCGTATCTTCTTTTATTATAGAAGTTGGTTCCATTCCTATCTACAACGCCCCAACAGATTTATCACTTTGCGATGACATTACAAACAATGGTCAAGAGGAATTTAATCTAGCAGAGGTTATAAGCACCATGTCAGAAAACAGCCCCGAAAACCTAAGCATTACATTTCACACATCTTACGATGACGCTGATAATGGCTCAAACGCTATTGACTTAAATTATACTAATACTGAAAACCCACAGCAAATTTTTGCTCGTGTTGAAAACGGAACTTACTGTCATGGCATTGCAGAATTTGGCTTAAACGTTATTCAAGTTCCTATAGTTAATTCGCCATCCGAAATGACCGTTTGCGATACTAATTATGATGGTACAGCAACATTTGATCTAACCATAGCAGAAACCGAAGTTTTAGGGATAAGACAAGATAATGTCGAACTTACTTTTCATGAATCCATTACAGATGTAGAAAATAACATCCAAATTTCAACCCCAGCATCTTACAATAATACTGAGAGTCCACAAACAGTATATATTAAAGCTACCAACACGATTTCTAACTGCTATGTTTATGTCCCATTAGTGCTAAATGTTAATTTACCACCTACGATAAATACTGGTAATTTTGAAATTTGTAATAATGATACTAACAGCTACAACCTTAACAACACACTATCGCAACTATTAGATACCCAAGAAAATATTGATGTTAGCTTTTACGCCTCCCAACAAGACGCCCAAAACAACACCAATGCTATAAGCCCAGATTACACATACACAAGCAACAACACAACTTTATATATAGCTGCCACAAATAGTAGTACAGGTTGTCGTGCTATACAATCGTTCAATTTAACGATAAACCCAACACCTATTGCCAATCAACCGCAAAACCTAACATCTTGCGATGATAATTTTGATGGCATGTACACCTTCGATTTTTCACAACAAACGAGTACCATTCTAGGAAATCAAAATGCGAACGATTTTAATGTATTATATTTTGAAACTGAAAATGATGCCCTAGAAAACACCAACCCAATAACCACCTTAAATTACAGTGCTTCTAACGGGCAAACTATTTATGTAAGAGTAGAAAATATTTACACCAATTGTTTTTCTACAACATCATTTAACACCATTGTGTACAGAAAACCCGAAATTAATATTGGTAACCAAACCATTTGTTTAGACAATTTACCGTTAATTGTCTCTGCAGAAACCGGTTTTAATACAGACACCTATTCGTGGTCTACCAATGAAACGGTATCAGAAATTGAAATCACGCAAATTGGCAGCTATTCAGTAACAGTAACTACAGAAAACGGTTGCGAAACCACCTCAACATTTTCAGTTATAGAATCTGAACAAGCCACAATAGAGTTTACGGAAACCATAGACTTTTCAGATCCAAACAACATCACCGTAACCGTTAGCGGTATTGGAAATTATCAATATAGCATCGATAATGGCCCACCGCAAGACTCCAACGTATTTTATAATGTAACTTGGGGACCACACATTATAGAAGTTAAAGATTTAAACGGCTGCGCTTCGGCAACAAAAGAAATTGTCGTAATCGATGCTCCATTATTCTTCACACCAAATAACGATGGCTACAACGATTATTGGCACATTGCTGGTGTTGAACAATTAGAAGGTACTGTTATTTACATTTTTGATAGATTTGGTAAACTACTAAAAACACTAAGTCATAGCTCTCAAGGTTGGGATGGTACTTATAGAGGCGAAAATATGCCAACAAACGACTATTGGTTTTTAGCCGAGGTAAAAAAAGGAGATATCGCTTTTGAAGTAAAAAGACATTTTACCTTAAAACGATAACAAGTCTTAACATTTTAAAAAAATAAAACCTTTTTTTATTCCCTATCTTTGCAAGTCGAAATCATGACAATAATGAAACACTGGGGAAGCTTACTTTTTTCTCTCATTACAGTATACTTTAGTTTTGGGCAAAATGTTCAAGTCGATGCGCAATCCTATACGGCACAAGAACTCATTGAAGATATTCTTATAGGAAGTAATTGTATTAGTAACATTAATGTTACCAATGTTGTTGGCGGTAACTTTGGTGGTACAGAACAAAGTTATGGCTACTTTAATGGCAACAACTCTAGTTTTCCATTTTCCGAAGGTTTGGTGTTAAGCACAGGAAGGCTATCAAATGTTGAAGGTCCAAATACCTCTTTAAGTGATGACAATGCTAATAATTGGGGTGGCGACCAAGACCTAGAAAATGTATTAAACGAGCACAATACACTTAACGCTACTATTATAGAGTTCGACTTTCAATCTATCGCAGAACAAATCACGTTTCGTTATATTTTTGCTTCCGAAGAATATCAAGAAAACAATGCCAATACATGTCAGTATTCCGATTTATTTGGATTTTTAATTCGTCCAGAAAACGAGCAACAATACACGAACATTGCTGTTGTACCAAACACACAAACTCCAGTTAAAGTAACCACAGTACATTCTGGTATTCCTGGTGCTTGCGCCCCTATAAACGAGGCTTATTTTGGCAGTTGGAATAACAGCAATGCACCTATAAATTTTAATGGACAAACAGCCATTTTAACTGCCACGGCTAACGTTGAAAGAAATGAAACGTATCATGTAAAATTAGTTATAGCCGATGAACAAAATTACCGTTATGATTCGGCAGTGTTTTTAGAAGCTGGAAGCTTTCAATTAGCCACCGATTTAGGTCCAGACCGGTTAATAGCCAATGGTACTGCTTTATGCGAAGGAGAAACTCACCAATTAATAGCTCAAGAGCCTGGCAACACAAACACTTATCGTTGGTTTAAAGACGGTGTAGAACTTACAAATGAAACAGGAACAACACTTGATGTAGATTCTGAAGGAACCTATCAAGTAGAAGTTAACATAAACGGATGTATTTTATACGGAGACGTCGTAATTGAATACACCCCAACGCCACAAGTAAACAACACGACACTTACCCAATGCGATACAAATCAAGACGGTCTTTCGGTGTTTAATCTTTTTGATGCCGAAAATGATGTTCTAGCAGAAAATGGCACAGATATTACAAATTTTTATAACTCATTAAACGATGCTAATAATGAAATTAATGAGATAAATACGCCAACAGCGTACAATAATACCATACCAAACGAAATTGTTTTTGCGCGCGTAGAAAATCAATTTGGATGTTATAATGTAGCCGAAGTAACACTTAATACAACTTACAACCCGCTATCGCTACAACCATACCAAACATGCGACGATAATAACAATGATGGTTATACCGAATTTGACCTCAACCTAGTAGAAGCTCATGTAGCACAAAGTGTTCCTGCAAATTCTCAAATACACTTTTACACATCAGAAGAAGATGCCTTTTTAAATAATAACCCTATAAATAACGCTTACATAAACACCATCCCCTACTCTGAAAATATTGTTGTTAAAATAACCAACAATCAATCTTGTTATGCAGTGACAACAATTCGTTTAGATGTTTTAGAAAACCCCTACCTACTTCCTAATGAAGAAACTTTTTATTGTACAAATTCATACCCACAACAAATTACATTAAATGCTGGTTTGGTTAACCAAGCAGGCGTATTTAATTATCAATGGGAGTTTAATGGTAATGATTTAGGTGTTACCACACAAGATATTCAAATTAACGAGACAGGAACTTATACTGTTACCGTTACAAATAGCAATAATTGCTCCTCAATAAGACATATTGAAGTATTGCCTTCCAACCCCGCAATAATAGAAGATATCATTGTTGTAGAAGCTAGCAATAACAATTCCATAACCATTCTAGTCAGCGGTGATGGTACTTATGAATATGCCTTAAACAATGGTGTTTTTCAAACATCAAACACCTTTGCAAACCTAGCTCCCGGTTTTTATACAGTTACTATAAATGACACCAATAATTGCGGCTATATTAGCGTTGATGTTGCTATTTTAGGATTTCCAAAATTCTTTACACCTAATGGCGATAGTGTTAACGATACCTGGATTCCAAAAGGTATTAATCAACAAAACCCTAATCTAAAAATTAGCATTTATAACCGTTATGGAAAGCTTCTGAAAATTTTAGACAACTATGAATATGGTTGGGATGGTACTTTTAAAGGAAAGCTTTTACCTAGCGATGATTACTGGTTTAAAACTGAATTATCCAATGGTAAAACATACACTGGCCATTTCACATTAAAACGCTAAATAACCTTTGCTTAACACATATTTTCACTTTTATTACTTTATTTGCCGTCCAATTTTTACTATGAGACATTTTATATTACTTTTTATTTTTTTAGGATTATGGTCTAGTCCTAACCAAGCATCAAATTGTCCAGATCCAATAATTACTAGTTTTAGTCCAACATCAGGACCTGAAAACACTAGTATAACAATTTCGGGAAACAATTTTAACGCTACAGCAAATGTTACTATTGGTGGTATAAGTACAAGTTACACGATTATTGACGATACTACTATTATAGCCTTTATTCCTAATGGTGCCAATGGCTTGTCTACCATCTCCATAACTAGTAATGGAGGATGTGTAGGGAACTCAACTACCGATTTTGACGTCATAACTTCTGAATGCAATCTTGGTGATTTATATATCTCTGAAATTTATGATTCGGAGCCAGGAAGTTATGGTATTATAGAACTTTACAATCCTACAAACACATCTATAAGTTTAGATGGCGTATATGATATTGAACGCTATGGAGACATTGGAAACCCAACACCTTCCATAACAGTTCCTTTAGTTAACTCTGTTGCGCCTCAACAGACGTATATTATACAAATGGGAACAAGCGGAAACGCATGCGCGATTACTCCTGATACAAGTGTAAGTACTGGTTTTAACGATAACGATGAGTTTAAACTACTAAAAAACGGTACTGTTATTGATGTTGTTGAAGCTCCTAACGAGAGAGGTTACAGCATTATAAGAAACGCTAATGCTAACGAACCACAAGTCACATTTAATAGCAGTAACTTTACAATAAACTTAAACGAATCTTGTTCAAATGTAGGATTTCATACTGCAGATCCTATAACTGATAACACTCCAGCAATTGCAAACCCAGTTTCCCAAACCGTTTGTGAAAATGGTTCTTTAACATTCTCCACGTCAATAAACAACAGTATTTTTCAATACCAATGGAAAGTTCTCGACGCCTCAGGAAACTGGATTGATGTTCCAAATAATGCGAACTACTCTAATCCTAATGAAGCATGGCTAGATATAACAAATGTACCTTTAAGTTTTGACGGCAACCAATACTATTGTGAAGTTACTTCGGCGTCATGTATTTTGGTTACCAGTGTCGCTCAGTTACATATTGATACTCCTGAAGTTGACACCCTTTCTAACCAAACCGTTTGTCAAAATTACACATTACCAGCTTTAACCGATGGTGACTATTTTACAGGAACTAATGGTACAGGCACACAACTTAATGCCGGAGATGTAATTTCTACTTCACAAACTGTTTATATTTACAACCAAATTGGAACACCTCCAAATACGTGTAGTAATGAATCTAGTTTTGAGGTTATCGTTTCTGGAACGCCTAATGTCGATACCTTGCCTGACCAAACCGTTTGTCAAAATTACACATTACCAGCTTTAACCGATGGTGACTATTTTACAGGAACAAACGGAACAGGAATGCAACTTAATGCTGGTGATGTGATTTCTACATCACAGACCATTTACATTTTTAACCAAATTGGAACACCTCCAAATACGTGTAGTAATGAATCTAGTTTTGAGGTTATCGTTTCTGGAACGCCTAATGTCGATACCTTGCCTGACCAAACCGTTTGTCAAAATTACACATTACCAGCTTTAACCGATGGTGACTATTTTACAGGAACAAACGGAACAGGAATGCAACTTAATGCTGGTGATGTGATTTCTACATCACAGACCATTTACATTTTTAACCAAATTGGAACGCCTCCAAATACCTGTAGTAATGAATCTAGTTTTGAGGTTATTGTTTCTGGAACACCTAATGTCGATACCTTGCCTAACCAAACTGTTTGTCAAAATTATACACTACCAGCTTTAACCGATGGAAACTATTTTACAGGAACAAACGGAACAGGAATGCAACTTAATGCTGGTGATGTGATTTCTACATCACAGACCATTTACATTTTTAACCAAATTGGAACGCCTCCAAATACCTGTAGTAATGAATCTAGTTTTGAGGTTATTGTTTCTGGAACACCTAATGTCGATACCTTGCCTAACCAAACTGTTTGTCAAAATTATACACTACCAGCTTTAACCGATGGAAACTATTTTACAGGAACTAATGGTACAGGCACACAACTTAATGCTGGCGATGTGATTTCTACATCACAAACTATTTATATTTTTAACCAAATTGGAACGCCTCCAAATACCTGTAGTAATGAATCTAGTTTTGAGGTTATCGTTTCTGGAACGCCTAATGTCGATACCTTGCCTAACCAAACCGTTTGTCAAAATTATACACTACCAGCTTTAACCGATGGTGACTATTTTACAGGAACAAACGGAACAGGAATGCAACTTAATGCTGGTGATGTGATTTCTACATCACAGACCATTTACATTTTTAACCAAATTGGAACGCCTCCAAATACGTGTAGTAATGAATCTAGTTTTGAGGTTATTGTTTCTGGAACGCCTAATGTCGATACCTTGCCTAACCAAACTGTTTGTCAAAATTATACACTACCAGCTTTAACCGATGGAAACTATTTTACAGGAACTAATGGTACAGGAACGCAACTTAATGCTGGCGATGTGATTTCTACATCACAAACTATTTATATTTTTAACCAAATTGGAACGCCTCCAAATACGTGTAGTAATGAATCTAGTTTTGAGGTAACTATATTACCAAGTATTGATTTTCAATTAACTGAAAACAACTTAATAATAAATGAAAACGCTTTAACTGTTGTAATGACAAACACCTCTATAACTTATGAATTCGCTATAGACAACAATAGTTTTCAAAGCAATAATAACTTCACCAATCTATCCGAAGGTTTTCATACACTATACGTCCAAGACAGTTATGGTTGTATTATAAAGTCTATAAATTTTGATATTGAAACATCACGTATCGAAACCCTAGATATTCCTCCATTCTTTACACCTAATGGAGATAGCTATAATGATGTTTGGCAAATTTCTGATCCTAATAACACCATTAAAGAGGTTTATATTTTTAATAGGTTTGGCAAGTTATTAAAACAGGTTTCCACATCTCATTTAAGTTGGGACGGCACATATAATGGTAATATCTTAGAAACTAACGATTATTGGTATTTAATTAATTTAAAATCCGGAATCCAAATCAAAGGTCATTTCACATTAAAAAGATAATCTAAAACATCATATCCTCAAGTTAATTTTATGTAATTTTGAGGGTATGAAATTCAAGGTAAAATCAGAGTTTAAACCTACTGGCGACCAGCCACAAGCCATTAAGCAGCTTGCTAACGGTATTTTTAATAACGATAAATACCAAACATTACTTGGTGTTACTGGTTCTGGAAAAACATTTACGGTTGCCAATGTTATCGAGCAAATACAACGTCCCACTTTAGTTTTAGCGCATAATAAAACGTTAGCAGCACAATTATACTCTGAATTTAAACAGTTTTTCCCCGATAATGCCGTCGAATATTTTGTATCGTATTACGACTATTACCAACCAGAAGCTTACATTCCTGTTTCTGGAACCTACATAGAAAAAGACCTCTCGATAAATGACGAAATTGAAAAGCTAAGGTTGAGCGCTACATCTTCTTTATTATCTGGAAGACGCGATGTTTTAGTCGTCGCTTCAGTATCGTGTTTATACGGTATAGGAAATCCTGTTGAGTTTCAAAAAAATGTCATTTCTATAGAACGTGATCAGGTTATTTCACGCACAAAATTACTCCATAAGCTAGTACAAAGTTTGTACTCGCGTACCGAAGCCGAATTTAATCATGGGAATTTCAGGATTAAAGGCGATACCGTAGATATTTTTCCAAGTTATGCCGATAATGCCTTTAGAGTTCATTTTTTTGGAGATGAGATTGAAGATATTGAAGCATTCGATATTCAAACCAACGAGGTTATTGAACATTACGACAGATTAAACATTTATCCTGCCAATATGTTTGTGACTTCGCCAGAAGTTCTTCAAAATGCTATTAAAGATATTCAGGACGACTTAGTAAAACAATACGACTATTTTAAAGACATAGGAAAGCATCTTGAAGCCAAACGTTTAAAAGAACGCACCGAATTTGATTTAGAAATGATTCGCGAATTAGGCTATTGCTCGGGTATTGAAAACTACTCACGTTATTTGGATGGCAGACAACCAGGCTCTAGACCTTTCTGCTTATTAGATTATTTTCCAGACGATTATTTAATGGTGGTTGACGAAAGTCACGTGACTATTTCTCAGGTACACGCCATGTATGGTGGCGACCGTAGCAGAAAAGAAAACTTGGTAGAATATGGGTTTAGATTACCTGCAGCTATGGATAACCGCCCATTAAAATTTGAAGAGTTCGAAGCTTTACAAAATCAAGTAATTTATGTCTCGGCAACACCAGCCGATTACGAACTCGAAAAAACCGATGGTATTTATGTGGAGCAAGTCATTAGGCCTACTGGTTTACTTGATCCTGTAATTGAAGTGCGCCCAAGTTTAAATCAAATTGATGATTTAATTGAAGAAATACAACAACGTGTAGAAAAAGACGAACGTACTTTGGTAACCACACTTACCAAACGTATGGCAGAAGAACTTACTAAATACTTAGCCAGAATTCAAATTAGAGTACGCTACATTCATAGTGATGTGGATACGTTAGAACGCGTAGAAATTATGCAAGATTTACGCAAAGGGCTATTTGATGTTTTAGTTGGTGTAAACCTTCTTCGTGAAGGCTTAGATTTACCCGAAGTCTCGTTAGTAGCTATATTAGATGCTGATAAAGAAGGGTTTTTACGTTCGGCTCGTTCGCTTACACAAACGGTAGGTCGTGCTGCAAGAAATCTTAACGGGAAAGCTATTATGTATGCCGATAAAATTACCAAAAGCATGCAAAAAACCATTGATGAGACAAATTACAGGCGTGAAAAACAAATTGCTTATAACACAACGAATAACATTACGCCAAAAGCCTTAAATAAAAGCTTAGATAGCGCATTAGCTAAAAACTCGGTAAGCACCTATCATTATGAAATGGAAGCAGCAAAAGCTGCCGAACCAGAAAGTGAATACTTATCTAAACCTGAATTAGAAAAGAAAATTAGAGACAGTAGAAAACACATGGAAAATGCAGCTAAAAACTTAGATTTTATGGAAGCTGCAAAATTTAGAGATCAAATAAAAACTTATCAAGAAAAGTTAGAAAAGCTAAAAGCTTAATTGTAATGAACTTTAAAAATATCTATTAAAACATCTGGTGGAATAATTTTATTAGGAAAACTCTCCATAAGATATAGCACTTTATTAATAGACTCATGGCTTAACCCCATACGCAATCCAAAATTATGAAGTTTGGTAATTTCTTTAGATGTATTTTCATCATCACTATCCATTAATAACACAAGACGATGAAACTGTACAATGCGCTCGCTATGAGACTCTAAATGAATATAATTAATCGGGTTATTTATTAAGTAATCAAAATCTTCTCTTGAAATCCCTAATTGTTTAGCTATAGCCAATAAAAAACTGTGTTCTAATGGTTTAAGAATGTTTTCACTCTTAGCAAAAGAAATCATTTCGGATAGGAGGCTTAGCTTTTCAACTCGATTTATCATAGAAAAGAAGGGATTAATTAATTGATTTATAAAATTAAGCAGATTTATACTTTCTTAATCATTCATTATCTGCAACTTATCGAAAAAAGCATGGTCATTCATCGTTATTTTTTTACGATACAGCAAAACAAACGACTCAACTAACTTATTTACAGTGTTTTAACGAAAAAATAGTGTTTTTCTATAAACAGAAAAAATCTAAATAAGAATGTATTTACTATCTTGCTAAACAATTATGACAAACAACGATATATTTAAAAAGTTACGCGTAGCACTTCAACTTCGCGATGACGAGATAGTAAAAATTTTAGAATTGGTAGATTTCAGAATATCAAAAAGCGAATTAGGTGCTTTTTTTAGAAAAGAAACACATCCTAAATACAAGGAATGCGGCGATCAGATTTTAAGGAATTTCTTAAATGGTTTAGTTATTCATTTACGAGGCCCAAAACCTGATAAAAAACAGAAAACAATACCACAAAAAAAGAGCAACAAATAACTGTTGCTCTTTCTTTATATATAAGATTGGAATATCTTTTTAAGATAGTACTTGTTGTACTTTATCGGCAGCTTCTTGAAACTCGGTAGCACTTAGTACATCTAATCCAGAATTATCGATTAATTCTTTAGCAATGTCTGCATTGGTACCTTGTAAACGTACAATAATTGGTACTTGAATAGCGTCTCCCATATTTTTATAAGCATCTACAACACCTTGCGCTACACGATCGCAACGTACAATACCACCAAATATGTTAATTAAGATAGCTTTTACATTAGGGTCTTTTAAAATAATTCTAAAAGCAGCCTCAACACGAGCAGCATCTGCTGTTCCACCTACATCTAAGAAGTTTGCTGGCTCACCACCTGCTTGCTTAATTAAGTCCATAGTTGCCATAGCTAAACCTGCTCCGTTAACCATACAACCTACATTTCCATCAAGGTCTACATAGTTTAGGCCTAATTCTCCTGCTTCTACTTCTATTGGGCTTTCCTCTCGTAAATCACGTAATTCGGCTAAATCTTTATGTCTGTATAAAGCATTGTCATCTAACGTTACTTTAGCATCTACAGCCATAATTTTATCATCGCTAGTTTTTAACACTGGGTTAATTTCAAATAACGAGGCGTCAGATTTATCGTAAGCTGTATATAGAGCCGTTACAAATTTTGTCATTTCTTTAAACGCCATACCGCTTAACCCTAAGTTAAAGGCTACACGACGTGCTTGAAATGGTAAAATTCCTGTAGCAGGATCTATTTCTTCTGTAAAGATTAAATGTGGTGTTTTCTCAGCAACTTCTTCTATATCCATTCCACCTTCGGTAGAATACATAATCATGTTACGACCATTGCTTCTGTTTAAAAGCACCGACATGTAAAACTCGCTTGGCTCAGAGTCACCTGGATAATATACATCTTCTGCGACTAATACTTGGTGTACACGTTTACCTTCGGCAGAAGTTTGAGGCGTTACTAAATCCATGCCTATAATTTGACCTGCTATATCTTTAACTTCGTCTAGGTTTTTAGCCAGTTTAACACCGCCACCTTTACCTCGCCCACCAGCATGAACTTGGGCTTTTATAACGTGCCAACCTGTTCCTGTTTCTTCGGTTAGCTGTTTAGCATTTGCAACTGCTTCCTCTGCATTTTGAGCGACTAATCCGCGTTGGATTCGTACACCAAAACTGCTTAATAATTCTTTTCCTTGATATTCGTGTAAATTCATAATTCGCTATAAAGTTTAAGAGCCACAAATGTAATTAATCGCAATAACTTACCCTAATATTTTAATTACGAAAACCCTTCTTCTAGAATAGATTCTTTCTTGAGTGTTAAATAATTAACAACATGTTTAAATTGTGTGATATTTTTATGAATTAATTTCTAATTACAAGTAATAAAATACCTTTGGCGAAAATTGCTTAAAAACCATGTTAGAAAAACAACTACTGCATATAGCTCAAGAATTTGGAAGCCCTGTCTATGTTTATGATTCCGAAAAAATCATATCGCAATTTAATAGGCTAACTCAAGCTTTTAGTAAGGTAAAGAATTTAAGAATTAATTATGCAGTTAAGGCATTGTCTAACATTTCTGTTTTAAAGCTTTTAAAAGGACTTGGATCTGGATTAGATACGGTATCTATTCAAGAAGTAAAGTTAGGATTAATGGCTGGTGTTTTACCCGAAAACATCATCTATACCCCTAATGGCGTTTCTTTAGAAGAAATAGAAACAGCGGCTAAATTAGGTGTACAAATTAATATTGATAACTTATCTATTCTAGAACAATTTGGCACAAAATACCCTAACATTCCGGTTTGTATTCGTATAAACCCGCATGTTATGGCTGGAGGAAACACCAATATATCGGTTGGGCATATTGATAGTAAATTTGGTATTTCTATTCATCAAATTCCGCACATTCTTCGTATTGTAGAAAACACACAAATGACTATTAACGGTATTCATATGCACACGGGAAGTGATATTTTAGATATTGACGTCTTTCTTTACGCTAGTGAAATTTTATTTGATACCGCTAAGCATTTTAATGATTTAGAGTTTTTGGATTTTGGTTCTGGTTTTAAAGTACCTTACAAAGAAGGCGACATAGAAACTAATATTGAAGAATTTGGTAAAAAACTTACGAAACGCTTTAATCAGTTTTGTAAAGAGTATGGTAAAGAGCTTACTCTCGCTTTTGAGCCCGGTAAGTTTTTAGTCAGTGAAGCGGGATATTTTTTAACCAAGGTAAATGTTGTCAAACAAACTACCTCAACAGTTTTTGCACAAATTGATTCAGGTTTTAATCATCTTATTAGACCTATGCTATATGGCGCACAACACGAGATTATAAATATATCAAACCCAAAAGGGCGCGAGCGTTTCTATTCGGTTGTAGGTTATATTTGCGAAACCGATACATTCGCCAATAATAGGCGTATAAATGAAATTTCTGAAGATGATGTTTTAGCGTTTAAAAATGCGGGTGCTTATTGCTACTCCATGACATCAAACTACAATTCACGATATCGTCCTGCCGAAGTATTATGGCATAACAGTGAAGCTAAATTAATTAGAAAACGAGAAACGATGGAGGATTTAATAAAAAATCAAATTGAATTGGAATTTTAAGCTGTAAGCTAATCTCTAATAGTTCCAGTAAAATGATTGATTTTAGAATTAATGGGATTTCCAGAGGTTCTTCTAAACGATGCTATTTGTCCTGAATGCCAAATGGCATCTGCTATTGGGCCATTAATTGCATTCCAAAACGGATAGGTTTTTCCTGCTCCAAAATCAATATTAAATTGCGTTAAATCATCTGCTTTACTCAAAATATCGGCAGCTTGTTTTAAATTAAACAGCACTTCCTTTCTAATATCTTGAGCACTCATATTGGAGGCATCAGTTTTATTTACAGGTTTCTGTAATGCAGCACTTAAAATAACTTGAGATAAACTAAAAATATGTTCTATAGTTTCTGCAACAGTTTTTGCTTCTTCATTTGGTTTATACAGTAAGTCGTTATCATTCAAACTATCTGTTGCCCAATAAAACCGAAAACCCAAACCGTCAATCTGTCTAGCTACAACAGTACCAGCTGTATAGGTTTTTGGAGCTTCAGGAACTTCATAATATGGTAATGTATTGTTTTGTGCTTGCATAGTACTAACAAGTATAAAAGCTAAAAATAAAAGGATATGTCTCATTAATCTTTTAATTCATTTTTATTAGAAATTGGTGCAATTCCATATTTATCAAATAAGTATACTAGAGATGTCATGGTGGCAGCTCCTAATTCCAGCTCGCGTTTATTCACAGCATCAAAGGTATCGTTGGCAGCATGATGATGATCGAAATACCGTTGCGAATCTGGACGTAAACCAGCCACAACATTGGTTTTGGTTTTTAATGGCCCTACATCGGCACCACTACCACCTTGTTCAAAATAATGAATTAAATACGGTTTAAATAAAGGTTTCCAACCTTCTATTTTTGAAAAAACAGCATCGCTACAATCAAAACTAAATCCTCTTGGGGTAAAACCTCCAGCATCACTTTCTAATGAAAAAATATGATTTTCACCATTTTGTTTAGCAACCTTGGCATATTTTGTGGCACCACGCAACCCGTTTTCTTCGTTCATAAACATCACTACACGAATGCTTCGTTTAGGTGTTATTCCTGTTTCTTTAAATAAACGTAAGACTTCCATAGATTGAACAATACCCGCACCATCATCGTGTGAGCCATCGCCTAAATCCCAGGAATCTAGATGGCCACCAACTATAATATATTCATTAGGAAATTCGCTACCCGTAATTTCTCCTATTACATTGTAAGACTTAACATCTGGTAACTGTTGACAGTTTTGCTTGAAATAAAACTTTAAAGAGCTATCTAATTTTAGCATACTACTTAAAAGTTCGGCATCGTTGGTACTTATTGCTGCCGAAGGAATTCGCTTAGAGTTTGGTAAATCATCGTAGGTCATGCTTCCAGTGTGTGGCAAATCGTCTAATCGTAAATTCATAGAACGCACAATAACACCCACAGCACCATATTTTGCTGCTTCAACAGCACCTTTATAACGTTGGTTAACACAACCGCCATAGGCTTGAAAGGTTTGTATTAAATCGGCCTGCATTGGACGGTTAAAAAACACGATTTTCCCTTCAACTTTATTACGTCCTAATTGCTCTAATTCTTCGAAGTTATGCACCTCAACAACCTCTGATTCTATACCTAATGGGTTTGTGGCAACCGAACCTCCTAAAGCACAAATATTAACACTTGTTGTTTTTCCTGAGCTTGATTTTACATAGGCATATTCCTTGGCACCTCTTATCCATTTTGGCACCATAACAGGTTGTAACCATACTTTATCTAAACCTAATTCCTTAAGTTCTTTTTCACCCCATTCTACAGCTAATTCGGCATTTACCGAACCAGATAATCGCCCTCCTATTTGGTTGGATAAGTAATCTAACCACTCATAACTTTTTCCGTTGGTAAGTGATGTTTTATAAATATTTTTTAAAACACCCTCATCGGTTTGAGAGTAGAATGTTGTTGAACATAATAAGGCTACTACCAGTAAACGTAATCTCATAGTGTTAAATTTTGTGACTAATATACTATTTCTATAAAGTGATTTTGTAAAAGAAAGCATAAAAAATCCCGCGTATGCGGGATAAAATTATTCACTTTCTAATTGTTTTTTATAAGCTTCTAAATTAGCCATAACTTCGGGCTCTAATTCTGGCTCTTTAATATCTTTATAGGTTTTTAAGGTATCGTAAAGTATTTTTGCCACAATATAACGTGCTGTTGGTTTATCATCTGAAGGAATTGTGTACCAAGGCGCATGAGGTTTTGATGTTCTGTTAATAGCATCTTCAAAACACTCTTGATAGCTATCCCAAAGTTCACGTTCGTCTAAATCTCCTGGAGAGAATTTCCAATTTTTTGAAGGTTTTTCTAAACGACGTAACAATCTATTTCTTTGCTCTTCTTTAGACAAGTGAAGGAAAAACTTGAAGATAATTGTTCCGTTATCGGCAATATGCTGTTCAAAGTTATTTATTTGCTCAAATCTTTTATGCCAAAAAGCGTCATTAACATCTTCCACGCTATTTATTCCTGGTATATTTTCGTTTAAAATATATTCTGGGTGCACTCTAGTTACCAAAACATTTTCGTAATGCGTTCTGTTAAAAACACCAAATTTACCACGGGCTGGCAATGCTAAATAATGACGCCATAAATAATCATGTTTTAACTCTAATTTAGTAGGTGTTTTAAAACTATGCACCATAACACCTCGCGCATTTAATTCTTTAAAAACTTCCCGAATCATACTATCTTTTCCTGCCGTATCGGTACCTTGAATACAAATTAATACAGCATATTTACCGTGCGCATACATAGCATTTTGTATGTCTGCAAGATCTTCGCAAACCTCTTCCATCTCATCTTCAATCTTGTCTTTATCGGCATCTAAATCATAGGTTGTAGAAATATCTTTTAAATGAATAGGTTTGGTGACTTTAAAATCGTTTATATTGATATTTTTCTTCATAATATTTAGTTATTTAGAAGCAAATAATTTAACGTCGCTCTCGCTTACCTCTTTCTCACCTAGAATAATTAAACGCTCGACAACATTACGCAGCTCGCGTATATTTCCAGTCCAATCGTACTCCTGTAATAATTTGATGGCTTTTTTAGAAAACGATTTTTTGCTCGTTCCTTGTTCTGAAGCTATTTTACTTGAAAAGAAATCGATAAGTAATGGAATATCATTTCGCCTATCATTTAAAGCGGGAACTTTAATTAAAATAACGGCTAAACGGTGGTATAAATCTTCACGAAACTTACCATCTTCAATTTCTTTTTTTAAATCTTTATTTGTAGCAGCAACAACACGTACATTGACTTTAATGTCTTTATCATTACCTACTCGTTGAATTTTATTTTCCTGTAATGCACGTAACACTTTGGCTTGTGCCGATAGGCTCATATCACCAATTTCATCTAAAAATATAGTTCCGCCGTTAGCTGCTTCAAACTTACCTGCGCGATCTTTGTTAGCTCCTGTAAAAGCCCCTTTTATATGACCAAATAATTCGCTTTCTATTAACTCGCTTGGTATAGCGGCACAATTTACCTCGACCATTGGCCCTTTATGGCGTTCGCTTTTTTGGTGCAGCCAATGCGCTACCAATTCTTTTCCAGTACCATTTGGTCCTGTAATTAAAACCCGAGCGTCTGTTGGGGCGACTTTTTCAATCATGTCTTTGATTTGAAGAATTTCTTTACTATCTCCAATCATTTCATAATTCTTACTGACCTTCTTCTTTAGCTTCTTGTTTTCAACAACCAGTTCTTTTCTATCTAATGCGTTACGAACAGTATTTAACAAGCGATTTAAATCTGGTGGTTTGGAAATGTAATCGAACGCTCCTAAACGCATTGTGTTTACAGCCGTATCTAAATCGCCGTGACCTGAAATCATGACAAAAGGAACTTCTGGTTTTATTTTTTTTGTGGCTTCTAAAACCTCGACACCATCCATTTTAGGCATTTTTATATCGCAAAGTACAAGGTCGAAATCGTCATTTTTTATGGCTTCAATGCCTTTTAAACCGTCTTCGACTTCTTCTACTTGGTAAGAATCATTTTCTTCGGTTAAAATTTTAACCAAAACGCGACGAATAGCCGCTTCATCTTCTATTACTAATATTTTGGGCATGTTTTAGTCTTCTTTAGGTTTTGAAATAATGTGAATATCGCGTTGCGGAAATGGTATAGAGACGTTGTGTTCTCTAAACAGTTTATCTATTTCAAAACGGATATCGCTACTAGGAAATTGTGCTTTAAAACTATCGTTAAGGGTAAAAACAACTTTAAAATTTAATGAGCTATCGCCAAATCCCGTAAAAAGCACTACGGGTTCTGGGCTTTTTAATACGCTTGGATGCTTTGAGGCAGCTTCTAACAACAGTTTTTTCACCAATTGCACATCGCTACCATAAGCCACACCTACCGAAACACTTTCTCGTGTTGATGTGCCATTTTGTGTCCAATTGTATAAACTATTGGTTAAATATAAATGGTTAGGTATTACCAGTACTTTATTATCAATAGTTACAGCTCGTGTTGTTCGCAGTTTTATTTCAACTACACGACCTACTTTATCTTCAATTTCAATAATATCGCCTACGTGTAAACTTTGATCAATAAGTATAAACACGCCTGAAAGAATATCTTGAAACAGTGTTTGAAGCGCTAAACCAACGCCAACTAACAATGCTGCTGAAGCTGCAAATATGGCCGTGACATTTATACCAATAGAATCGAAAACAACTAAAATAACAACAACGTAAATAAACCACCGCGCAAATGAAAAAACGGTATTGAACTTTGTACGGTCTTGCTCTGGTAGTCTTTTAGAATACAATCGCTTAAAAAACCTAAGTACTAAAGAGGTTATTAAATAAATAATAAAAACTAAAAGTACTAGTCCAACTGTAATTTTTACAGGGCTTTCGGTGTCCTCACCAAAAGTAATTCCTAGCTTTAAAAACTCTACAATAGACTCCCAAACGCTGCTCTCTTTAACAGCTTCTTCTATTTCTTCAATTTTATTTTGCATACTTAGTATTTTAACCACTTATACAATTCTTTATAACTTGGTTTTTTACCATACATTAATATACCAACGCGATAAATTTTGGCTGCAAACCATACGGTGAATATAAATGTACCTATTAATATAGCTAAAGATAACAATTGTTGCCAAATTGGAACCCCAAAAGGAATTCGCATAAGCATAACTACAGGTGATGTTAATGGGATGAAAGAAAACACAGTTGATACGGTTCCGTGTGGATCTTCAATAACTGTAAAAACACCAATATAAACAGCCAATATTAATGGCATTAATATAGGAAGCATAAACTGCTGGGTATCGGTTTCATTATCAACTGCTGCTCCAATGGCGGCATATAAAGAGCTATATAAAAGGTAACCACTAACAAAAAACAGAATAAAGGCTACAATTAAATTAAAAATAGGCAAATTATAAAAAGCGTGTAAAGCATTTTGAACTTCTAATCCCATTTCTGGATTTTCTACAGCTTGTTTCATAAGTTCTTCTTGACCAGCTGCCGATTGAGTTAAGTCTATTCCTAATATCATGGACACAACCGACATTAACACGCCTCCTAAAACAATCCAAATAGCAAATTGAGTTATTCCTGCTAACGACGTTCCTATTATTTTACCCAGCATAAGTTGTACAGGTTTAACAGAAGAAATAATAACTTCTATAATGCGGCTTGTTTTTTCTTCAATAACGCTACGCATAATCATATTCCCGTAAATAATGATAAACATGAATAGTAAATATCCTGCAGCGCCACCAAAAATAAGTTTTACAACACTATCTATTTTCGAGGTTTTTTCGCCTACAAAACTTTCTTGTCCAATCGTTACATTTACTCTAGAGGCCTCTATTTTAGCAATATCAATACCTTTTTGCGTCATTTTTAAATCGGTAAGCTGCTTTTCTAATTTATTTTCTAGGCTTGATATTAATGTTAACGACGGAAGTTCTTTAGAGTAAAACTTAATGTGTTTGCTTAAATCGTCTATATTGTCTAGACCTTTTACATAAAGAAGTCCATAATGCTCGCCTTTTTCGGCAACAATTTTAGCATCTTCTAAACTTAGGTTCTCTAAAAGTTGATACGTGGTTGTTTCGGTATCTTCTAAAGCATCTTCAAGAAGACCAGATTCATCTAATACCGAAATAGTACGTTCTGTTGTATTATTAAGTTGCGATAAATAAGCCACAACAGCTACTAAAGCAATCATAATTATAGGGCTTAAAATAGTCATAATTATAAACGACTTATTTCGCACTTTGGTTAAATACTCTCTCTTTATAATTAATGATAAGTGGTTCATGCTTAATTATTGTTCTTTACAGCTTGTATAAAAATATCGTTGGCGCTAGGTATTAACTCTACAAAATGAGACACTTCACCTTTACTAGATAAATAGCCTAACAAATCGTTTGACGTATCATGTTCAGACAGTTTAATGTTTAGCATTAAATCGTCTTCTAAAGTTTTAAAATTCGTTGGTGAAATCTCAAATTTTGCACTTAGTTCTTTTTGAAGTTGTTCTTTATGTTCTGTACGCAAACCTACTTCGTAAGTATGTGTTCTGTATTGCCGTTTTATATCGGTTAATTTGCCATCTAAGATTTTATGCGATTTATTTATTAAAGCAATATGATCACACAGCTCTTCCACCGATTCCATACGGTGTGTTGAAAAAATAACCGTAGCGCCCTGATCTCGTAACCGTAGTATTTCGTCTTTAATTAAATTAGCATTTATAGGGTCGAAACCAGAAAAAGGTTCATCAAAAATTAATAATTTAGGATTGTGCAATACGGTAACTATAAACTGTACTTTTTGAGCCATTCCTTTAGAGAGTTCTTGTATTTTTTTATGCCACCAATCACCTATTTCTAAACGGTCGAACCAATATTGCAAACGCTCTTTAGCCTCTTGCTTGCTTAAACCTTTTAATCTCGCCAAATACAAAGCTTGTTCGCCTACTTTCATAGATTTATACAAGCCGCGTTCTTCAGGCAAATAACCTATATCTTTTATGTGATGGGGTTGTAAAGGATTACCATCCAGGGTAACAGTCCCTGTATCTGGCATCGTTATTTGGTTTATAATTCTTATTAGGGTTGTTTTTCCTGCACCATTAGGACCTAATAAGCCAAAAATACTTCCTTTTGGAACCGAAATAGACACATTGTTTAGGGCTGTAAATTCGCCAAATTTTTTAGAAACACCCTGTGCTTCCAATAAATTATTCATACAATTTATTCTTTAAAAATGATAAGTTAGGTAAATATATTAAATGTTGAAGAGGTGACGCCAATAAAACATTAATAATCTAGGGTTGCTACAAAAAACAAAACCCACCCTTAATCTTATAATAGTTTAAGGATGGGAAAAAATTGCTATGAAAAAGAAAAATTACCACTATTGATAATAGTGATAAATCAAATATAGTGTTTTTTTACTTATAATAAATGAAAACCAATAAATATTCCTGATAATCAAGCTTAAAACAAGTAACTCACACTAAGAGAACATATCTTTTACTTTTTCAAAAAATGACTTATCACTACTTTCTGGTTTAGGATCAAAATGTTCATCTTCTCTCATCGCCTCAAAGAATGCTTTTTGCTCTTTATTTAATGTTTTTGGTGTCCAAACATTAACATGTACAAGCAAATCGCCTTTTCCATAACCATTTATACTAGGAATTCCTTTTCCGCGTAAGCGTAAAATTTTCCCAGATTGCACACCTGGTTCTATCTTAATACGTACTTTACCTGTTACAGTATCAATCTCTTTTGAGTTTCCTAAAACAGCATCGGGTAAACTTACATACAAATCGTAATGTAAATTATCACCCTCGCGTTGTAGTGTGTCATGCTGCTCTTCGGTTATTGCAACTAGTAAATCTCCTGCAACTCCATTTCCTGGGGCATCGTTTCCTTTACCAGAAACTTTTAATTGCATACCATCTACAACACCTGCTGGTATTTTAATAGATACTGTTTCTTCTTGCACAACTAATCCATGGGCATCGGCATCGTTTGGTTTTTTATCTATGGTTTGTCCACTACCGCCACAAGCATTACATGCGCTTGCTGTTTGCATGCGTCCTAAAATAGTATTAGTTACTCTAGTAACTTGGCCAGTACCATTACAAGTAGCACATGTCTTATAAGTAGTACCTGGTGCTTGAACTTTACGTTTTACTTTAATTTTTTTCTCTACACCATTGGCTATTTCTTCCAGGGTTAATTTAACTCTAATACGTAAATTACTA
Source organism: Mangrovimonas cancribranchiae (assembly GCF_037126245.1). Classification (NCBI taxonomy): domain Bacteria; kingdom Pseudomonadati; phylum Bacteroidota; class Flavobacteriia; order Flavobacteriales; family Flavobacteriaceae; genus Mangrovimonas; species Mangrovimonas cancribranchiae. The sequence goes on along the minus strand of NZ_CP136925.1, from coordinate 569,675 downwards.
CCTTTCACTCTACGTTGGCCACCGCCAAATCCGCCACCAAAACCAGAGAATCCGCCGCCACCAAAAGCGCCTCCAAAAATATCACCAAACTGGCTGAATATATCGTCCATATTCATGCTACCACCACCAAAACCACCAGAGCCATCAAATGCTTGATGACCAAATTGATCGTATCTTGATTTTTTATCGGGATTACTTAACACCTCATAGGCTTCAGCTGCTTCTTTAAATTTGGCTTCGGCTTCGGTATCTCCTGGGTTTTTATCGGGGTGATATTTTAAGGCCATTTTCCGGTAAGCCTTTTTTATTTCGGCTGCCGAAGCAGATTTATCAACTCCTAGTATCTCGTAATAATCTCTTTTTGCCATAATTTACTGTCCTATAACTACTTTTGGGAAACGAATAATTTTGTCTCCTAATTTGTATCCTTTTTCCACAACATCAATAATTTTTCCTTTTAAGTCATCGCTTGGTGCCGGAATTTGTGTCACGGCTTCGTGGTTATCTGGATTAAAATCGTCTCCTTGTTTTAATTCTATTTGTTCAAGACCTTTTCCTTGTAACGTATTTTTAAGCTTATTGCTAATTAATTCTACACCTTTTAACAAGTCTTTTTCTTGGGTTTTACTTATCTCTACGTAAGCACGATCAAAATCATCTAACACAGGCAATAAAGACACCATAACATCTTGACTGGCTGTTTTAAACAACTCAACACGCTCTTTTGCCGTACGGCGTTTGTAGTTTTCAAATTCGGCAAAAAGGCGTAAAAACTTATCTTTTTCTTGCTGCAAGTCGTTTTGCAACTGTTCTTCTACGCTTACTTCTTGCTTAGTCTCTTGGTCTTGAGACTCTGTATTTTGTGACGTCTCCTGCTCTACCGCGATATCGTCTTTTTTATCTTTTTTACTCATCGAAGTGTATCTTTTTTCAATCTATTTTTAAGAGGCAAAAGTACTGCCATTATATATAAAATGTCAAAATGTCACCTAAAAATTTTAGTGTTTTTTTAAATAAACTTTATTAACTATTGGTTATTTTTGTGTCTAACACTAAAATCAAAATATATAATCTTATGAGAAAACAGTTTTTAAATATCTTAACTGTAGTTGCTATATCTGTAGCATTAGTTGGTTGTAAAAAAGCAAAAGAAGCTGAAACTACGGCTGCCGAAGAGGTTGCAGAAACGCCTTCTGTAGCAACAAAATACAAAGTAGACACCGAAGCTTCTTCTATTACATGGAAAGGATACAAGCCAACAGGTAGCCACAACGGTACTATTGCTGTTGAAAGTGGTGTAATTAGTATGAAAGATGACGCTATTCAAAGTGGAACATTTTTAATCGACATGAATTCTATTGTTGTTAAAGATATTCCTGCTGAAGATGAAGGTAACGCTAAATTAGCAGGACACTTAAAAAGTCCTGATTTCTTTGATGTAGAGAAATATCCTTCTGCTGCTTTTAGCGTAACAGAATTTAAAACCGTTGATGGAAAAAGCACCCTTTCTGGAAACTTAAAAATGAAAGATGCTGAAAACAACATTACTATTCCTGTAACGGTTACAGAGAACGGCAATACAGTAACTATTAAAAGTGAAACGTTCACTATAGATCGCTCTAAATGGAACGTTAAATATGGTTCTAAATCGTTCTTTGATGATTTAGGTGATAAGTTTATTAACGATGAATTTGAATTACAAGTAAACATTGTTGGTAATAAGTCATAAATCACTTTATTACAAAAACTTAAAAAGCCTGTTTAAAAAAACAGGCTTTTTTTATGACTAAAATACGTTTTAAAGTAATTCTTGTAAAGCAGGTTGTAACGCATGGTATTTAAAAGAAAAACCTGCTTCCTCTATTTTTTTACTACTTACACGTTGGCTTTCAAAAAGGAGAATATGCATGTCTCCTAAAAGTAAACGCATGATAGATTTAGGTATATTAGGCAACCATAATGGGCGTTTTAATTGCTTAGCAACAGCATTTGTAAGTTCTTTATTACTCACAGGGTTTGGAGCTACACCGTTATAAACACCTTCTAACTGTTCTCGGGCTACAAAAACAAATAGTCGTGCCAAATCTGTAACATGAATCCAAGATTGCCATTGATTTCCATGACCAAAAGCAGCACCTAAACCTAACGCTACTGGCTTTGCTATTTGTGGTAAAGCTCCCTCTTTATTATCTAGTACCAAACCAATACGTACTTTAGATATTTTTAAACCAAGAGTTTTAAAGGTATCCGCTGCAGATTCCCATTTAGAAACCACGTCTCCTAAAAACGAGGAAGACACCGATTTCTCACTTTCGTCGTAATAATTGGTTAAAGAATCTGGATAAATACCAATGGCACTTGCCGAAATAAGATGTGATATATTATTAGTTGTATTTTTAAGACCTGTGTATAATGTGTTTAAAGAATCTATTCTACTGTCTAATATAACCGTTTTATAACTTGAAGTCCAACGCTTAGAAATAGTAGCCCCAGCTAGATTTATAATAACCTCAACTCCTTCAAAACAAGCAGTGTCTATACTATTTTTGCTAGGGTCCCATAAAAACCCTTTATAGTTTTCTCTGTGTTCTATCTTGTGTTTTGAAGTAGTTAAATAGTGCACACAAATACCTTTTTCATGGCAAACATGTACAATATTTTGCCCTATCAAACCTGTCGCTCCTGTAATTAAAATCTTTTTCATAATCCTTATTCATAAAGTTACGAAGTGCGATGTGTTTAACCGAAGATTTTAGCTAGCTTTAACACATTTAACGAAATTTTAGGTATAAAAAAAGCTTTTTACTTAATGGCACGTAGCATTTCTCGTTTCCCTGGCGGCCCAGGCAATTTCTCAACTTGAAAACCGACTTCCTGCATAGCACGTCTTGCCGATCCCTTAGCAGAATATGTTACTAATACACCTTGACTTTTAAGCGCATGATACATAAGTTTAAAAATGGAAACTTCCCATAATTCTGGCTGTACACGAGAGCCAAAAGCATCAAAATAAATAACATCAAATTGATTATTGAAAGTTATATCTTTAAAAAACGATTTTACCTTAAGCAAGGTAAACTCTTTAGATAAATGATTCGGTACTTCCCACTCACTAGTATGCATTTGTTTAAAAATTGCTTGTTCTTCTTGGTTTGACGACAATAACTCGGCATAATTAAGCTCGGAAATTTCATCTAATAAAACGGGATAAGCTTCTACGCCGGTATAAGCTATTGGGATGCAATGTTTTTGTGATTCTAAAAAAGTTAAAAAAGCATTTAATCCTGTCCCAAATCCTATTTCCAAAATAGACAATGATGGATTAGCGTGTTCTATTTGTGACAATTTAAAAGCCAAACCGTGTTTTAAAAACACATGCTTGGCTTCTTGTATGGCTCCGTGAGTGGAATGATATTGTTCATTCCAGTCTTCTAAATGAATGGTTTTAGAACCATCTTTTGTAGTAATTATTTTTCGTTTCAAACTACGATTTAATCAATAACTTTTTAATTCTTGGGATAGGTCCTGTACAGGAAGTTTCATGACATGAAATACAAGCATTTACTGCGGTATTAAAGCGTGCTTCCAAAGGAGTTTTAGAGTCTTGATTAAAAATATTTTTTTCGGCTGTAATGAAAATTTTCGAGAATTTTTCAAAGGTTTCATTACGCTGATTAGCCTTGGTTAGTTCGGCCGAATGAATCTCCATAAAATCTATAGGAAATTCTGCTGGTATATCGCCATTTAAGATATCTTGTTTTATCTTAAGATTATGCGCATACATCTGATTCATAAGAATGGCCATTTCTGAGGGTTTATACATATCGTAAACAACCTCATCTTTAGACGTTTCTTCAGAAACATCTGTTTTCACATCGTTTTTACAAGCTGTTAAGCTTCCTAATAAAACAATTAATAACCAAAACGTGTTTTTCATTATAACAAGGCTTATTTTTCTACTAATAAAACGCCGTCCGCTACAAAACTATACGTTTTTTTAGGCTCTGTAATGGCAGCTATTTCTTCTTCAGATTTTCCAGCATCTTCTGCATAATGTTTAAGATCTTGTACAGACATTTCATCAACAAAAGCTAAACCATCAACAATAACTTCTTTCCCAGCAATGTTTTTTGGCATAAAAAAGCCGTAATCTTTAAATCTAACCATAACTTCTTCACCGTTACCTAGGTCTAGTTTCATCCAGCAGCCTTTTGTTTGGCAAACGCTATTTACCGTAGCAGTAAGTTTTGTGTCTAAGCTATCTCCTACAGGAAGCGCCTCGAAAGTTTCTTTCATTTTCGCGGCATCTATAGCATTATCAGCTTCTACCTTAGCTCCAAAAGGCACATACGTTGCCTCGGCTATTTCTTCTGTATTTTCTGTAGTTTGTTCTGTGTTCTCTTTTTGCGCGTCCTTGCAAGATACTAACACGCTAATCATTACTAATAGTCCAAAAATCTTTTTCATAAAAATATTAAATGGTTTTAATGCTTCAAATATACAGCTTTTTTAAAGAAACATTATATTTTTTATAAGGGTTAAATTCAGTACTTTTGCGTACATAAAATAGGTAAGATATGACAACAATTTCAGAGCAAGATATTACAGTTGAAAAAACTCAAAACTCAAAATTAAAAGATACTGATTTTAATAATTTACCATTTGGCAAGGTTTTTTCGGACCACATGTTAATCTCGCGCTATAAAGAGGGTTCTTGGAGTATTCCTGAAGTTGTGCCTTACCAACCCATTACTTTAGACCCTTCGGCTAAAATTTTTCATTATGGCCAATCTGTTTTTGAAGGTATGAAAGCCTATAAGGATAGTAACAATGATATTTATTTATTTAGGCCTCTAGAAAACTGCAAGCGTTTAAACATTTCATCTAAGCGTTTGGCCATTCCTGAAATTCCTGAATCCTACTTTATGGAAGGTTTAAAAAAACTTTTAAAAGTAGATCAAGACTGGATTCCTACAACTTCTGGAAGTGCCTTATATATAAGACCTTTTGTTTTTGCTTCTGGAAATGGGTTTCATGCCTCTCCTGCTAACGAGTATATTTTTATTATTGCTACAGCACCTTCGGGAGCTTACTTTTCTGGAAAAGTTACCGTGGCTATAGAAGAAAAATATTCACGCTCTGCAAATGGTGGCGTTGGGTATGCTAAAGCTGGTGGAAATTATGCGGGGCAGTTTTATCCAACACAATTAGCCATAGATAAGGGATATAATCAGGTTATTTGGACCGACGACACAACGCACGAGTATATTGAAGAAGCTGGTGCAATGAACATTTTTGTTAGAATTAACGACACCTTAATCACAGCGCCAACTAGTGACAGAATTCTTGATGGAATTACAAGAAAGAGTATTCTTGAAATAGCTAAAAAAGAAGGTATTGATGTAAATGTTAGAAGAATCTCTGTTAAAGAAATTGTTGAAGCTGCCAAAAATGGAAGTCTTAAAGAAATGTTTGGATCTGGTACAGCTGCTGTTATTTCTCCGATTTCTGGTTTTGGTTACAAAAACAAAGATTACACCTTACCAGAACTTGACGATAGTTATGCTAGTAAACTTAAAACACTAATTACCGATATTCAGTACAACCGCTCTGAAGATCCATTTAATTGGAGAGCTAAAATAGACTAAAACAAAAAACGGGAACTTAATCAAGCTCCCGTTTTTTTTAATCTTCAAGAATACGTGCAATATTTGGTTTAAAATAATTTGGGCCTTTAAGCACTTTACCATCTTCTCTGTAAATAGGCTCGCCATCTTCATCTAACTTACTCATGTTACTACGTTGAATTTCTTCAAATACTTCTTCTATTTTATGCTGTAAACCATGTTCTATAATAGTTCCACATAAAATATAAAGCATATCGCCCAGGGCATCAGCCACTTCTACTAAATCATTATCATTTGCAGCATCTAGATATTCTTCGTTTTCTTCTCGCATTAATTTATAACGAAGCATATTTTTATCGGTGCCTAAATTAGCTTTTGGGGTGTCGCGATACCCAATTTTAAAAGCGGTGTGAAAAGCTTTAACAGCATTAATTTTATCTTTCATGATGATATCTCTTTTTATTTTAAATCGAAAATAGAATTAATTCATTAAGTGTCATATGAATACCATAAAATTTATCATACTCATACAGTTTAACGGAATTTTTTGCTTTTTTTCGAAAGCGTTTAATTATTTTTGCACTTAAAATACATACGTTATGTTCTCGAACGGTCAATGGACATTTGGAATCCTTTTTTTTATAGCCTTTGTAATTGTTATTGCCTTTACCTACCGTAAAGATTTAAAACTACACCGTAAGTATTACACAGGAACCGTTTGGGTACTTATAGCATTTATTGCTTTTATTGCCTTTATTGCGACTATAAAATTTATCTTCATGTAGTGTTTACGACATTTTTTTAATGAAATACTCAAATTGAGTATTGAAATTACCATGTTATAAAAGTATTTTTAGGGTTTCTTATTATAGAACTTATAAATAAACTCCTATGGTTTATTTAGTAACCCTAAACAAAAAAGCAGCGAATTTGTAAATTCGCTGCTTTTCTATTTTGTATAACAACTATTTCTAATTAACTGTTGGTAAAAAACTGTGGTTTTTACTGTAGTCTAGCATTTGCTCAGGGAAACCTGCTGGTTGCGTTACTTTTATACTTATAATATCTCCAGCATCATTAGTTTCTGGCACTAATACAGGATTTACAAATCCGCTATAAGGTGCCGATGTAAACTGTTTATTTCGTTCTAATACTTCACTATGAATATCTTGATCTACTTTTACACCATAACCTTCCACTAAAGCTTGCACCGCTTCAAAATCACCTTCAGATTTGATACGTTGTGTTTCTCGTAATAGTTGACCAAACAATTCGTGAAGTTTATCATAATCATTAATATTAAAGTAAGTCTTACCATCGCGAGTTACTTTTTCAATAATATTATCGGCTTGTCCTTTTTCAAATACCCAAGCACTAACCCATTGGCGATTTCTCATATGTGCCTCTTCTACATCGTCTCCTAATTCTAAACGAATTAATTGGGTCATTAAACCATTTCTAATATAACCATCGTAAGCTGCTTTACCCACGGACTTCCAATCGTCTACCAATCCTAACTCTTGTAGCTTTGGAGTATATAAATAGTATAATCCAACTAAATCGGCTCGTCCTTCTTCTAAAGTTGATGCGTAATTTTTTAAGGTTTCTTTCGTTTCGCCTACACCTGGATTTAATTGTCCTGAAGCATGACCAATAACTTCGTGTAAAGCGGTATGCAATTTATCGGCTAATTGTCCGTAAGTATCTTCTAATTGAATTTCATCTTCATCATGGGCAAATTCTTTTAAGCGACCAGAACCACCTGCGTTGTTGTAGGCATTAATAATATTCCCTAAGGATACCGATTTACTTCCTACAGCCGCACGAATCCAATTAGCATTTGGTAAGTTTACGCCTATTGGGGTACTTGGAGAAGCGTCTCCAGCTTCGCCAGCAACGTTAACAACTTTGTATGTAACACCAACAACGTTTTTCTTTTTATGGTCTTCCATTAATGGAGAATTATCTTCAAACCATTGGGCGTTTTCAGATAAAACCGCCATTTTTTCAGACATATCAAAATCTTTAATTTGAACGATAGTCTCATAAGACCCCCTATACCCTAATGGATCGTTATAAACTTCAATAAAACTATTAATGTAGTCTACATTTCCTTCGGTAGCAGCTGTCCAAGCTACGTTATAGTCGTCCCAAGTTTGTAAATCGCCTGTTTTATAATAAGTAATTAATAGTGCAAGGGCATCGGCTTGTGCTTTATTTTCGGCAACAGATTTTGCTTTTTCTAACCACGATACTATTTCATCAATAGCCGAACCATATAAACCATCCGATTTATAGATGCGCTCTTTTAGTTCGCCATCCTCTTTAACTAGTTGGGAGTTTAACCCAAACGATAATGGCTTTTCTGGATTTGGCGATGTTTTCTTAGCATAAAACGCTTCAACATCGGCGTTTGTAACATCTGGACCATAAAAATTGGTTGCAGACATAGCAACATTATCAATGTTTTTTGCCTTATTAACCTTCTTAGTATCATTATCATTAAAAATAACCTCAAAAGCTTCGCCTTCTAAAGTGGTACTTGTTTCTGTTAATAATGTGGTTAAATACTCTGAAGAAAATTCTGGTTTTAATTTTGTGTTAGAATAATGATGGTGAATACCATTACTAAACCATACACGCTTTAAATAAACTTCAAACGCTTTCCAATCATCAGTTGTTTTATCACCTTGATATTGTGTGTAAACTTGCTCTAAAGCTTCACGTATTTTAAGGTTATGACGGTAGTTTTGATCCCAAATAATATCTCTCCCAGCTAATCCCGCTTGCGTTAAATAATAGACAAGCTTTTGTTCTTTTAAAGTAAGGTTTTCCCATCCTGGAATTTGATATCTTAATACTTTAATATCGGCAAACTGTTCAACCGTATAGTCAAATTCTTGAGCGACTTCAACAGGTTTGGTTTCTACAACTTCGGGTTGCGACGCCTCTTCTTTGCACGAAAAAGCCATAATAACCAACAAGGCTACTGGTAATATCGATTTAAATTTCATTAATTAGTGATTTTATGTTATTCCTACAAATGTAAACAATATAACAACATTGCTAAAATTGATTATCTTTGAGTAACTAATTAACAACTTTATGAAATTTTTAAAATATCTACTCTTTATAATCTTAATAGCCATTATAGGTATGGCAATTTATATTGCTGTACAACCTAATGAGTTTGAAGTAAAAAGGACTAGAACGATAAAAGCACCTGCTAAGGTAATTTATAATCAGATTATTGACTTTAAAAACTGGGAAGCTTGGTCGCCTTGGTTAGAAAAAGATCCGACAACTAAGTTAACCTATGCTGAAAAAACAAAAGGTGTTGATGGGGCATATTCTTGGAAAGATAAAGATGGTGCTGGAAACATGAAAACTATTGGTGCTAGAGAGTTTTCTGATATTGAACAAGAACTTCAATTTGCCGATTATACACCTTCTAAAATAACTTGGAAGTTCACACCTACAGAAGATGGCCAAACACAAGTTACTTGGAAAATGAATAGCGACAATATTCCGTTTATGTTTAAAGGCTATGCAGCGTTTATGGGTGGTTTTGATAAAATGATTGGCCCTGATTTTGAGCGCGGCTTAGAAAAACTAGATAGCATTTCCACAGCAAAGCTTAAAGAATACAGTATTAAAGTAAATGGCTTAACACAACATGGCGGCGGCTATTATATTTACACCACAGCTTCATGCCGAATAGATGATATTAAAAATAAAATTCCAGAAATGATGCCAAAAGTAGGGGCTTTCGCCGCTAACAGCAACATCTCACAAGCTGGCATGCCATTTACCTTATACCATGATTGGAATGAAGAGCAAGGCACCGTTATTTTATCGTGTTGTATTCCTACTACCGAAAAAATTATTATTCCTGAAGGCGATATTCTTACAGGGCAGTTAGAACCGTTTAAAGCTGTAAAAACAACCTTAAAAGGCGATTACAATAACCTATCGGAAGCTTGGGAAAAAACCATGACATATGTCGAACAATATAATTTGGTGTTTGCAGATAAACATACTATGGTAGAATCGTATGTAACAGATCCTGGTAAAGAACCTAATCCAGCAGAATGGATTACCGAATTATTTATAGCTATTAAATAAGTATGCTTAAAAGTCTAGTATTCGTTTTTTTAGGTGGTGGTGTTGGTAGCGTATTACGTTTTTTATTGGGTAAATATCTTAATAACTCTCAAACAGGCATTCCTTATGGTACTTTTTTAGCCAATATATTGGGAAGTTTACTTATTGGTATTATTCTTGGTTTGGCAGCAAAAAACAATACTCTATCACAAAATCAAACATTACTATTAGCCACTGGATTTTGTGGTGGTTTCACCACCTTTTCAACATTTGCTTATGAAAACCATGTATTTTTAAAATCGGGTGATTTTACAAGTTTTGCGTTTTATACTATAGCTAGTTTTATTGTTGGCTTTTTAGCTGTGTTTCTTGGTATTTACTTAGCTAAATAAATTATTTTTTAAAGGCTTTTACACCTGCTGTAATATTGGTATCAAGATAATTTTTCCTAGGAACAATAGGACATGAATATTTTTCGTTATAGGCGCAATACGGGTTGTAAGCTTTATTAAAATCAATAACAATCGTATCATCTTTAGGAATACGCAAATCGATGTAGCGTCCACCGCCATAAGTACTATCGCCATTGGTATTATCTAAAAACGGTAAAAACAGATAATCTTCAAACCCTTCGCGTGTCATTAAATCTTTACCTTGATATACATTAAGTTTATAAGAGGTTCCTTTTAAAGTAAAATGTAGAATACCATACACACGCTCTTCACTTATGCGGTTAGTTGTTGTTTTCATTTTAAACCATTTACTGTCTGGCGTGAGTTCTAATCTAGCTTGTACCACAAAACTAGAGTCTACTTTAAAAAAATCTAGTCCTTTAAAGTGTTTTCTATCTTTTGATTTCAAAGGTGATTTAGTAGCATCTTTAAAATCGGCATTTTGTTCACGCTGCCAATCGGTATCACCTAATAAAGGTTGTTTATCTTGGGCACATGTAAATAATGTAACAGCTAAAAATAAACTCAGAATAAATCTCATAAAAAAAGGTTTATACAAAGATATAACAAACTCTTACTAACAATAAAAAAATTAATATGGTTAGATTAACATCTAAACCCAAATGATGCTTAACGGACAATTACAAGCTGTTGAAAAATGGAAAGACATAATTAATAAGTTAATACGTTAAATAAAAAAAGCCCTGTAGCAGCTACAGGACTTTTTATTTTTTCATTGTTAAGACTAGTTCTTTAAGACCTCCATCTGAACATCTAAATCAAATGTGTTGTTTACTTTTTCTGCAGTAATATTGTTGTTTACTGTAAAGGTTGCAGTTGTTTTGATGTCTTCTGAAGAAGCTCCAACTTTAACTGTGTAAGTTCCTTTTTCTGCAATCCAAGCGCTTTGTGCATCTACAAACGAAGCTAAATCTTTTGCTTTTAAAGTAAATTTCAAGGTTTCGCTTTTACCTGGCTTTAAAGTTTTTGTTTTACCAAAAGCTCTTAATTCTTCAGATGGTTTGTCAACCAAATTAGCCGGAGCGCTCAAGTATACTTGAACAACCTCTTTACCTGCTACTTTACCAGTGTTGGTTACTTTTACAGATACTTTAATTTCGTCTTCAAAAGTAGTGGTATTCAACTTCACATCTGAATATTCAAAAGTAGTGTACGAACCTCCAAAACCAAATTCATACGATGGTTGAACATCAAACGTATTGAAATAGCGGTATCCTACATAAATACCTTCTTTGTAATACACATCGGTTGGTTTTTCAGCAGGAACGCCTAACCAATTTGCTGCAGAAGCATGGTGATTGTAGTCAATTGGGAACGTCATGGTTAGTTTCCCACTTGGGTTGGTTGCTCCACTAAATACATCTGCTACAGAATTTCCACCTTCTTGACCTGGTTGCCAAGCTAGCAAAATAGCATCTACTTTATCTTTCCAAGAAGCAGTTTCAATAACTCCACCAATATTCAAAATCACAATTACTTTTTTACCTTCTGCATGGAAAGCTTTGGTAACGGTGTTGATCAATTTTACTTCATCTTGACCTAAATAGAAATCGTCATCGATTTTTCTATCGAATTGTTCTCCTGAATTTCTTCCTAAAGTAATTACCGCTACAGCAGCAGATTTTGCTTTTGCTGCCACTAAATCTGCATTTGGTAACATTTCCGGCAAACGTTTGTTATCGGCCAATAAACCTACTTCTTCACGACGTTTGTTTTCGTCTTCTACCGCTTTTTCTACGAAAGGCTCATACAAAGCTTGCAGTTCTTTATCTACTGAATACCCAGCGTTGTTTAATCCTTGCAATAACGAAATGCTATACGCTTCGTTTACATCGCCACTACCAGTACCACCAGCAATAAAGCTATACGAATGGTCACCAAAAACAGCAATGGTTTCAGATTTGTTTGTGAACGGTAACGCATTGTCATCATTCTTCAATAAGATCATTCCTTCAGCAGCTGCTTTTCTAGTTACTTCTGCATGCGCTTCTAAATCTGGCTTGTTGCTGAATTTATAGCTATCAGTAGTTGGAGTTCTTTGGATGTATTCTAAAATACGTCTTAAACTTGTATTTACAGCCTCTTCATTTACGGTTCCGTCTGCAATTGCTTTTGCTAAAGCTTCACGCTGTGTTTCAGTTCCCGGCATTAATAAGTCGTTACCCGCATTGATTTGCGCAACAACATCACTTACAGTACCTTCTACTAAAATAGATTCAAAACTAGGATATCCACCAAACCAATCGGTCATTACCAATCCTTTGTATCCCCATTCGTCTCTTAAAATAGCCGTTAATAAATCGTTGCTTGCAGAAGCATATTTTCCATTCAATTTATTGTAAGCCGTCATTACCGTCCATGGTTTCGCCTCTTTAATAGCGATTTCGAAACCTCTTAAATAGATTTCACGCATGGCACGCTCAGTGATGTGCGCATTGACAGACAAACGGTTTGTTTCCTGATTGTTGGCTGCAAAGTGCTTGATAGAAGTACCCACATCATTCGACTGAATCCCTTGAATATACGCGCTAGCAATTTTACCAGCCACCAAAGGATCTTCCGAATAATATTCAAAGTTTCTACCATTTAATGGGTTTCTGTGGATGTTTAAAGCCGGAGCTAACAACACATCTACACCGTATTCTTTTACTTCTTCACCCATAGCTTCACCAACAGATTCAATTAAATCTGTATTCCAGGTTGATGCCAACGCAGTCCCAACAGGAAACGCTGTTGCGTAATAGGTATTAGGATCGTTTTGACGTTTTGGTTGAATACGTAATCCCGCAGGACCATCTGCAAAAACCGTTTCAGGAATTGCTAATCTGTCTACTTTATCATTACCACCTGCTTCACCTAACACACGTACATCTGGCTCACCTTCTAAAGGTACCAAACCTGCGTATCCTGGCATTCCAGGACCTACTAGTAAAGCTGCTTTTTCTTCCGGAGTCATCGCCTGGATCAACTCATCTATGGAAGCTTTCCCATACTGTGGAGCTTTTTGGGCTGTTGCCAACTGCAAACCACCTACAGCTACCAATACACCAACTCCTAGCTTCATAATATAATTTCTCATCTTGTTCTATTTGTTATTTGTGATTTATAAATATTTGAATTGCTTTAACCAATCCTCTAATCTCTTATACCAAGTATCTACTGGAAGCGCTTGCGTTCCCATTCCGAAACCGTGACCACCATTTGCATACATGTGTAATTCTACCGGATAACCTGCTTTGAACCATTTGTTGTACAAAGCAATACTCTTTGGAGCCAAGCCTAATTGATCGTCTGTGGCAGCACAAATGAATAATGGTAATTTGTTTTCCGGCAATTTCTGCGCCATCAATTCATCTGTTGGACCGCCATATATGGAAGCAGCAAAGTTTGGTTGTGTGATTTCATCTTCACTTTTCAAAACACTATGCATAATTACGGTTGCACCGGCTGAAAACCCAATTACACCTACTTTATCAGCATCTACCTTAAAATCAGTTGCATGTTGACGAATGTAAGTAATCGCTGTTCTGATATCGTTACCCGCCAATTCTTGGACTGCTGCTGAACTTTTGTAAAACTGATCACGATCTTTTAGTTTTTCCATCATTTCTCGAGCTGGATCGTTGGTTTCCGTTTCCATTAAACGGTATTTCAACACAAAAGCAGTTATGCCTTTAGCTGCCAGTTCTTTAGCTACTAAAGTACCTTCTCTATTGATAGATAAACTTTGAAAACCTCCACCTGGAGCAATGATCATTGCTGTTCCATTGGCTTTTCCGTCTTCGGGTTTAAATACTAATAATTCAGGAGAAGTAACATTATATACCACTTCTGTTCCGAATAGATCTGAATACATTTCACTTTCTTTCCAGTTCCATTCTTCAGAACCTGGTGCTACTCCATCATACAGTTTGATAGTTTGATCTTGCGCGATTGCTGAAAGCCTTACTACTAAAAAGCATAGTAACACACCCCATTTTTGTGCAATATTTTTCATCATTAGTTCATTTTATATTTTTGAGTTCTTTCGTCTAAAATCACTCCATTCCGGATTTACTTTTTACAGTTTTAATATCTGCATCTTGAGCAAAAAGTGTAGCGCTTCCCAATAGCAAACAAAATCCTGTAACAATACTTTTTTTCATACCTGTATCTTTTTAAGAAAAATCAGAAATCTAGATGATGACTCTCTGATTCGAACAAGCATTAGCAATACCGACGTTACATCGGGATTGCCAAAACTCATTTATACTTCATAAAACTTTCATTCTATCTTAGAAATTGAAATTTGCCGAAAGTTGTACGGTGAATGGTCTGATGTAAGACCCTGTTAATAATCTTCCGTAATACTGACTTGCATCGTTGATCAACTCAGCACCGTTGATGGTTCCTTTAGCTCCTGTTTGGTTTAAGAAGTTAACCACAGTAGCACCAAAACTTACGTGATTATTGTATTGATAATTGATTCCTCCGAAGTTTTCCCAACGTGGCGCAAAATACAAGGCATTGTTAATGTTTGCATATTGCTCACTGAAGTATCTAAAACTTGCCCAAAATCTCCATTTATCTATTGTATAACTAGGATCTATTTCCATTAAAACTTTAGAAATTTCTAATACCGTTTTATCGCTATAGTCATAATTTTGACCAAAAGCATCGAACGTAAAGTCTTTATAAACAGGATCTTGTAATGTAATTAAATAGTGTAAGTTAAACCCTTTGAACGGCGTAATCATCATGTCGGTAGTCCAACCCAACGTTTGAATATCATAGAAAATCGTAGTTTGTTGCGTTTCTGTATCGTTTGCCGGATTAACTAAGTTGTATCTTGTTAAATAGTTGTTTTTAGTTAAATACGTTGCTTGTGATACTAAGCTGAAATATTTAGTATTCCAGAAAACACCTGCTCCCGCTAACGGACTTCTACTTTTTACAACACTTGGTGAAATTGGAGAAGAATAGCTTTCTAACTTACCATTTTCTTCTGTGTACAAGAAGTTAGCCAACACTCCAAAATTTTTGGTAATGTTATAGTTAGCGTTGATGTTTCCTGCAATGTGAAAGAAACTGTGATCTATATCTGTTAATTCAGCATCTGCTAAAGTAAAACCTACAGAACGAGGCGTTTGTGAATAATCTCCGTTTACTAAATGAGATCTTAACATTAATCCGTATTTTACGTTGAATTTATCAGAAACCTTCCAGTCGTCTGAACCGTATACCGATAATTTGTTTTCAGATCCGTTGAAATATTCAGCACTGCTGTTGTAACCGTAGAAACCATACTCATCTGTAGCAGAACCAACTAACAATTGCGGCTGATCTTCCACAGTTTGAAAATACAATGATCTGTTAGAGTTGTATTTATCTACATTGTAGTATTGCTCTAAAATTCCGAAAGTAATATTGTGGTTTTTGATTTGCTTGTTGATAGAAAATCTTCCCATAATTGTAGTTGTAGGAATATCGCGCGAGTTTAGGGCTAACTGCGTACCAACATTTCCGGTATACGCTTCTCCTGTGCTTTGAATGGTATAACCATCGGCTGCGTCAACACTAAAAATACTCAATGGAACTCCGTATAGCGAATTAGAGTTAGCCAAATGCAAACGCGTAGAATATTTAAAATTCCATCCGTTATCCATTTTATAGTTACCAAATACATCTATGTTGTGCGAAGTGTTGGTATTATCATCGCCATCAAAAGCACCGTAATAATAATCACCAGAAACAATATCTTGAAACCTCACATTTCCACTTCTTAAGAAATATGAATCTCTACCAATTTCGAAACCATCAATTTCTGATGCTTCTCCATTTGGACCGTATTCAAAAACAGCATAGTTAGTATTTACATAAGAGTCTGCATATTTATAAAAGATGTTGATTTCCCCTTTATCATCTTTAAAATACTTAGTAACTCCTGCTCTAAACACTTTTGTTTGGTCTACATAATCATTAAAACCAAGGTCATAAGTTGAAGGATCGAAGTTTACAAAAGCTCCTGCCGAATACGTCCATCCGTTTTTAGTCATAGGTCCAGAAACATTCAAATCTCCTTTGAACCATCCAAAATGACTTCCGGATAAATTACCTTTTACGTGAAAATCTTTGGTTCCGTTTTGTGTGTATGAGTTTACTGCAAAACCAAGATCTCCCATAGAATTGGCGAGGTCTTCCATTTTTAAAAGCCCTGTATTTTTCAAAGAAACACTTTGTCTCCAGGTTTTGTTAGGCAACTCTGGCCAAAAATAATACACAACAGGCAAATCATTCTCAAGAATGGTAATTCCCCCAACCGTTGCAGGCAAACCAATGTTTACATCTCTTGGACCCGAATTGTTGGCGGCATTAAGCATTACATTTCTGTCACTTTCTTCCGTCTTTGAAGCAGCCTTCTTAACCGCTACTGAGTCTCGGTTTTTTGTAACGGTAAGACTGTCTATCTGTGCCGACACAGAAAGAGGTAAAATAAGTATTAAAAGTAATACTCCTATCCTATGTTTCACGTTATTTGTTTTCATTTTAATATGTTTGAGTTTAAGTATAGGTTAGTTAGGACTTCTATTTATAGAAATCTATTAAGCAGTTTTTTCTGCGCTTTAAATACGTTATTAAGGATATTAAAAAGTAAGATTACTCCTATAATTGCATTTCCTTAAAAGGATTATAATCCCAATATTTCAATTGGTCTACTCCTTTTACCATATTGATGGTATGGCTTCTACAACTTTATTAATTTCAGCAATCATATATGGATGTTCATCTGCAATGTTAGAACTATAGATTGATAAATGTTTAAATTTCATCGTCAATTTAAATTAATTGGTTACTTCTAAGTGATATCGTTTTCGTAAATACTTTTTATCGTTTCATTTTGAAGCAATGATACAATTTTTTTTCATTGCTTCAAAATGAATCATTAATTTTTTACTAATTTTACGTAAACAAAAATGATGATTTACAAATATTACTGGTTATATTTTACCATATATTAATATTATGCGCCGTTTACTTCAAAAGGCTTCTAAGTTATTTTTTTATAGTTCTTACTTCTGAAAACAAGAAAAAAACAAAACGTATACAATTTATAGACTAATAGTAAACGAAAACGTATTTTTGAACCAAAGAACACTATTATGAAAGATTTATTAAGTAAAACTATTCTTAAATGGTCGGAGACACTTCATAAAGAATGTCTGCCTCATATATCTATTGATTGTGTTGTTTTTGGTTTCCATAATAACTCCCTTAAAATTTTACTTCTAGAGCTTATTCGCGAAAACACATGGTCGCTTCCTGGAGGTTATATCAAAAAAGTGGAAAATATGGATGATGCAGCTCATAGAATACTGCAAGAACGAACAGGTGTAAGAGACATTTTTTTAAATCAGTTTAAAACCTTTGGTAAATTTCATAGAAGTGAAGGTTTTTTTAAGGAATTTGATGATTCTTTTTGGCTTAAACAACGTTTTATTTCAGTTGGGTACTACGCCTTAATAGATTATACATCAGTAACCGTAAGGAACGATGAGTTTTCTCATAGCTCAAAGTGGATAGACGTTTCAAAAACTCCAACACTTATGATGGATCACAATCAAATCTTTCAAGAAGCGCTTGCACAACTTAGAAGAGACTTAAATTATAAACCTATAGGTCTTAACCTACTCCCTGAAAAATTTACCATGCCAGAACTTCAAAAACTGTATGAAGCTATTCTAGGAAAAAAATTAAACCGAGGTAACTTTTTTAGGAAAATGAAACGTTACGGCATCTTAACCAAACTTGAGGAAACTAGAAAAGGTGGCGCACATAAAGCCCCCGATTTATACTGCTTTAATTTAGAAGTCTACAATAAAGCTTTAGAAAATGGTTTACAAGAGAACTGGTAACCTTTTAGGAATAATTGCTTTCAGTTCCTTAATTTTATCGAGAATGCATAGGTATGCAAATAAGCTTTAGTATAAACCTTAAAACCTATCAAAAAAATAACTACCTTAGCAAAAGCTAATTATAAAAATAACATGACACGTACAGTCAATACATATAAACAGTCTACCAAAATTCTTTACGAGTATTGGACTAACAATGTATTGTAGTAATGTAATTACAACATAAAACAATTGTAAAAAGTCCAACGTCATCGTTGGACTTTTTATTTTTATATATCTGTTCAAACAAATGAAACGACTATTTAACAATTACATAAATACCTTTGGTGGGCTATCAAAAGAAATATGGTGGTTGGCACTAATCATGCTAGTTAACAGAGCAGGTACCATGGTGGTTCCTTTTTTATCATTATACCTAACAGCCAATTTAAATTTTACAGTAAGCGAAGTCGGTTGGATTATGTCAGCCTTTGGCTTAGGGTCGGTAGTGGGGTCTTGGCTTGGTGGTAAATTAACCGATGTTATAGGCTATTACAAAGTAATGATGCTTAGCTTATTTACAACAGGAGTGGCGTTTATAGGGTTACAATATCTACAAACATTTAACACCATTTGTTTAGGTATATTTATAACTATGATTCTAGCCGATACCTTCCGTCCAGCAGCTTTTGTGGCTATGAGTGCTTATAGCAAAGCAGAAAACAAAACTCGCTCGGTAACCCTTATTCGCTTAGCAATTAATTTAGGCTTCTCTGCAGGACCTGCTATAGGCGGGTTTATAATCACCAATGTTGGTTACAATGGTTTATTTTGGTTAGATGGTATAACATGCATTGCTGCTGCTTTCTTATTAATTAGAGTACTCAATCCTAAAAAAGCAAATGTTCTTGATGAGTATAAAAACAGTAGCCCAAAATCGGCATATAGCGACATGCCTTTCATGATTTTTATTTTGGCTATGGTACTATTCGGCATTGTATTCTTGCAATACTTTTCCACCATGCCTATATACTATAAAAACATACACCTATTAAATGAGGTTGAAATAGGACTTTTATTAGGCTTAAGTGGTCTTGTTATATTTTTGCTTGAAATGCCTATAATTAAATGGCTTGAAACTAAAAGCTATTCTAAAATAACACTTATGATTCAAGGTGCCATCCTTCTTGCTATAAGTTTTTTAGTAGTCATTGTATTTTCTTGGACAGGGGTTTTGGTAATTGGTATTTTATTAATGACCTTTGCCGAAATGGTTATGTTTCCATTCTCTAATGCCTTTGCTTTAGATCGCTCTAAACGAGGAAATCAAGGGGAATATATGGCGTTGTATAGCATTGCTTTTTCCATATCGCACATTTTTGGACATAATGCTGGAATGCAAATGACAGACACACTTGGATATAACAACACGTGGCTGGTAATGGTATTTTTATCAGTAGTTTGTATAATACTTTTACAATGGTTAAAACAAGTCATAAAACCTAAAATTAACACACAATTACATAAAAAAATTCTATAAAAGTGATAATAACAAAAGACGTAATAATTATTGGTGCAGGTCCTATTGGTATTGCTTGCG